>JAUIKJ010000030.1 GCA_030430835.1 Candidatus Hydrogenedentota bacterium | reverse complement strand
CCATCACGGACATCGAGACGTACGGCACCGGCGACACCAGCGACGACCTCGGCCTTGATCCCTTTCCCGGCGGCTTCGTGGAGGCGGGTGCCAACATTTGCCTCGAGATTCCCAATCCGGCGGCGACGAACATTCAATGGGATCGAAACGGCGAGTTCATTCCCCAGGCCGCATCGCGCCGTCTCTGTATTTCGAACATACAGCCCGCCGACAGTGGCCTTTACCGCGCGACCTTCGACGACGGCAGTGGCAAAGCGATCGCGACCTACAGCGTGACGATTACCGTGGTGGGGGCATTGCCCCTAAGCAATTGGCAAGCGCTCTCACTGCTGGTGTGCGCGTTACTGACGGCCTTCGCCGCGGCGAGCCTTCGTCGGCGCGCATGAATCGGCGGCTGTATCTGGCTCGGTATATTTGAGTTTGGATGGAAGTGAAACGCCAAGCCGCAGCACCTCCGATACACCGAAGGTGTTGTGCATGCCAGCCCAGGGTCCAGAGGGTTCATCAACCCTGCAAGGTTGTGGCAAGGGGCCGCGAATCCGTTGCTGCGAACCGACAACGATTCGAAATTAGTTCTTCTTTGCCGCGTCCATCAATTTCGTGAAGCGCTCAAAGAGATAGCGGCTATCGTGCGGACCGGGTGAGGCCTCGGGGTGATACTGCACGCTGAAGATCGGCAGCGTCTTGTGCGCCAGGCCTGAGCAGGTCTGGTCGTTCAGGTGAAGGTGCGTCAGGTCCACCTTCGTCGCGTCGAGCGAATCCGGGTCCACCGCGAAGCCATGGTTCTGCGAGGTAATTTCTACCTTGCCCGTCGTCTTGTCCTGCACCGGCTGATTGCCGCCGCGGTGGCCAAACTTCAACTTGAAGGTCTTGCCGCCCAAGGCATGCGCCAGAATCTGGTGCCCCAGGCAAATGCCGAACATCGGCTTGCCGCTGTCGAAGAGTTTCTCCACCGTCGGATAGATATAGGGCAAGGCCGCCGGATCGCCCGGGCCGTTCGACAGAAAGATCCCGTCCGGATTCTCGGCGAGGATCTCCTCCGGCGACGCCGTCGCGGGAAGCACCGTCACCGCGCAACCCGACTCCGCCAGCAGTCGCAGAATGTTTTGCTTCACGCCGAAGTCCAGCGCCACCACCTTATACTTCGCGTCCGCCGGCGCAGGCCAGGTATAGCCGTCCTTGATCGTGACTTCCTTTACGAAATCACTGCCCGCCATGTCCGCCGCGTTCTTTGCCTTCTCAACCAGCGCCGCCTCGTCCACCTCGCCCGTGGCGATGATGCATTTCATCGCGCCCTTGGTGCGGAGCAGCTTCGTGATCCGACGCGTATCCACACCGTCGATCGCGACGATGTTGTTCTTCTTCAGGTAGTCCGGCAGGCTCATCGTGGCGCGCTGGTTGCTCGGCTCGAAGCAGCACTCCCGCATCACGAAGCCGCGCACGAAAGGCTGCCGCGCCTCGACGTCGTCCTCGTTCACCCCATAGTTACCGATGTGCACATAGGTCATCGTGACAATCTGGCCGGCGTAGGATGGGTCCGTCAGGATCTCCTGATAGCCGGTCATGCTCGTGTTGAAGACGAGTTCCCCCGTAGATTCGCCTTCCGCACCCACGGCACGGCCTTTGAACACGGATCCATCTTCAAGTGCAAGCGTAGCGTTCACGGCACACGGCGTCCTTCTGGGTTCGGGCTGGGGTTCAGACGCCCGCAAGTATAGCAAAGGCGGGCCGCGTCGTGCGCGGCCCGCCTCGATTCCTGCGCTTGGACGCCGAACTAGGTCGCCGTCTTCGGATTCGTGCTCAGGGTCTGCACCAGTTCGCCGGATTCGGTGTTCCACTGGAGGATATTGCCGCTCCACGTGCCCGCAAGCACCACCGTGCCGCCGCGGCCGAAGCAGGTCTGGTAGCCCCAGTCATCCATACCGGCCAGGGTCTTCTGTTCCTTGCCTTCCAAGTTGAAGATCTTGGCCGTTTGATCCGTGCCGGAGGTGGCGATCAGATTGTCCGGACTGATATCCAGGGTGAGCACCGGTTCATTGTGCGCCTTGAAGCTTCGGACCTGCTTGTACTTCCAGGTGTCCCAGATGCGCACGGTACCATCGTCACCCGCCGTGGCCAGATACACGGAATCCTCCGTGTAGGCCATCGCGTTGATCGCGCCTTCATGGCCGCGCAACTGCTCCACCGCGCGGCCATTCGCCGCCTGCCAGAGATAGAGGCCGCCCGCACGATCCGCCGTCGCCAGCACTTCACCATCCGGCGTGAACTTCACCGAATAGATCCAGTCCGTGTGCGGATCCAGCTTGTAGAGTTCCTGGCCGCCGTCCACGGCATAGACACGGACCTTTTTGTTCGGACCGCCCACGGCCAGCAAGCTGTGATCGGGACTGATGTCCGCCGCAAGCACGGTGTCATAGGCCTGCGCGTAGGCGCCGATGCGCTCGCCCGTGCGCACGTTCCACAGCACGCAGATTCCCGAGTCGCCTTCCTGGCCGCCTCCCGCCACCAGCACCTCACCATTCACGCTAAAGGTCAACGAGAAAATATCGCCCTCCGGGAAGGGGAGCGCGCCCAGCACTTTATAATTCTCCAGATTGTAGATCAGCACCTCACGGTTGCTGCCCACGGCCGCGAGCGGCGAACGCGGGTTCGTCGCGATGGCGCGTGCCACCATGCCGCGCGTCGGCAGTGCCGTCGCCGCGGCCAAGGTCACTTCCGGCATCGGAGGCGTGTCCGCGAAGGTCGCCGCCACGAAGACCGGCTGGTCCTCCGCCGGCGTTTCCGCCTCCGCCTTGGCCATCGTCGGCTTCGCGCTCGCGTCCGGCAAGGCGCCCTGCGCGATCCACTCGCGAATGATCTCCACTTCCTCCGCCGATAGTGGATCGCCCGACGGCGGCATCACCGGCTCTTCCTGCTGCGTAATCAGCTTGAAGAGACGGCTGCCATCCGGATCGCCCGCCACGATCACCGGGCCCGAGCTGCCGCCCTCCATCGTGCCCGCAAAGTTTGCCACGGACAGGCCGCTCTTGCGCTTGTCTTCATTGTGGCAACGCGCGCAGCGCGCCTGAAAGATTGGCGCCACATGATCGGCAAAGTTCTTGAAGTCCATCGCCGGCGCATCCGCCGCCATCTTCTCTTCCGCCGGTGCTGCGGCCGCCGCCATTTCCGCCGCAGGCGGCGCGCTCAGGCCGAAGGCCTCGCTGAGCGTCTTGATCTGGGTCATCAGCGCATCGACCTTCGCGGCGATGGCCGTGCTCTCCGCCGAGAGCTTCTCGGACTTCTCCCGGAGCGTCGCCGCTTCCTTGGCCTGGGCCTCGGCTTCGCCGCGCATCGACTTGACGCGTTCCGCCAGCGCGGCCGGTTCCAGCTTCAGCAACTTCTCCAGCGCGGCATCGGGCATTCCGACGCCCGTATCGGATACGGAGATACAGACATATGGACCCGGCGCAATGTCGCCGTAGCGCTTCACTTCAGCAACTTCTCCAGCGCGGCATCGGGCGAAGGTGCATCCTGCGCCAGCGCCATCGGTGTGGTGCCAAGTACCAGCGCGAGAATGGTCGCCGATCGTATGCCGTGTGCAAATATCGTCTTCAGACGCATCAGATCATGCCTTTCCGTAGTGTCGATCCTGGTCCAGAGTTAGGCGGCAGGCGCTTCTTCCGCCGGTGCTTCTTCCGCCGGTGCTTTTTCCGCCGGTGCTTCTTCGGCCGGTGCCTCTTCCGCCGGTGCCTCTTCGGCGGGCGCTTCTTCCGCCGGCGCCGGTTCGGCCGGCGGCGCCATCGCCGCACTTACCGAGGCCATGAAGCCTTCGATCGTTTCCACGCGCGCACGCGTCGCCGCGGATTGTGCTTCCAACTCTTCCGCCTTCTTACGCGCTGCGTCGGCCTCCGCCTTCAGCGTGTCGATCTGCTTGCGCAGCTCTTCGACCCGTGCAATCAAGGCGTCCGGTCCCACCTTCGCCAGTTCCTCCAGTACCGTATCCACGCTTGGTGCCTCGGGAGCCGCAGCTTCCTCGGCCCAGCCCACCGGCGCCGCCAGCGCTGCCGCGGCAATACAACCGCCTGCAATCCACTTACGCATCGTTACCTCGCTTTCCTTCGTTCCACCCCGGACGTACCGGGTGCGTGGTTAGTGATTGAATATGAATTCCTTCGAATTGAGCACGCTCCAGAACGCATCCTCAAGCGCCATACGGCGATCTTCCGCCGTGTCGACGTATTCGGTCAGTTTGGCCTTCTCTTCTTCGGTTGGCGTGCGCGACACCGCCGCGAGGAAGAGTTTGTCCACGATTTCCGGGGTTGGCGTTTCCGCCGCGATCATCTGATCCAGCAGGCCACCCGATTTCTTGATGGCTTCTTGCAGCGTGCTGCCATTGATCAGGTGCAGCGACTGTGCCAGCGTCGGTTCGCCGCGGCGCTCGCAGGTACACACGCTCGAGCGCGGCGGGCGCCCGAAGACATCCAGGAAATAGATGCCGCTGCTACCGTTCGCCACCTGTGCCGCGCGCGCGCCGTCCGGCAGGTTTGGGAACTTCACCGTCGTATCGGTCACCGAGCACACCGCATCCAGAAGCTGCTCGGAGGTCATTCGGCGCACGCGCGCAATCGCGAAATTGCGCTGGTCCAGAATCTCCGGATCACGCGGACGCGTCGACATCTGGTAGGTGTACGAATTACAGATATCCCGGACGAGGCTGCGCAGATCGTAGTTGTAGTCCACGATGCGGCGGCCCAATTCCTTGATCAGCTGGGGGTGGCTCGGCGGATTGGTTACGCGGACATCGTCCGGCGGATCCACGATGCCCGCGCCGAAGAAGTGCGCCCAAACGCGGTTGCCAATGTTCTCGGCGAACCAGGGATTGTCCGGCGCCGTCAGCCACTCCGCCAGCACCGCACGGCGGTCCTTGCCCTGAACATCCGGCACATCGCCACCGAGGAACTTCGGCGCCATGACCTGGCCGTCGCGCAGGTTCTTTACGTCGCCGCTGCCGCGGTTATAGATCACCTTCTCGCGCGGATCACTCGATCCCTTCTTGCCGACCTGCGAAAAGAAGGCAGAGAAGGAATAATAGTCGTCCATCGTCCATCGCTCAAAGGGATGGTTGTGGCACTGTGCGCAACTGATCTGGATGCCCATGAAGACCTGGGCCACGTTTTCCGCCATCTTCAGCGGATCCGTCTCAATCATGTAATAGTTTGCCGCCGGGTTCGTGAAGTTGCCGCCTTCGGCGGTGAGCAGTTCACGCACGAGCTGATCGATCGGCGTATCCGTCATCACCGCATGCCGCAGCCAGTCGTTGTAGCGGTGCATGCCCTTGCGGTCGAGCACGTTGGTCACCTCGCGCACCTGCAGCACTTCCGCCCATTTCATCGCCCAGACGTCCGAGAACTCCGGTCGGTCGAGCAACTGATCCACCAGCGCCGCACGCTTATCCGGTGATTCGTCCGCGAGGAAGGCCGACGTCTCTTCGGCCGTCGGAAGCACCCCGAGGATATCCAGATACACGCGCCGCACAAAGACGCTGTCGTTCGCCAGTTCCGCTGGCGGCGTACGCAACTTGCGCAGCTTCGCGAAGATCTGTTCGTCGATGTAATTGCGCGGTTGCGCGTCTTCCGGCCACGCCAGGGTTGCGCCCTGCGGAATCACAATCGCCTGTGCTACCTCGGCGAAGGTGCCATAGCGCGCCATCACGTAGACCTCGCCCTTCTGCCCGGCGGTCGAGGTGCCCGTCTTGTCGATGCTCAGGGTCATGTCATCGCTGGATGCGAGGATGGTCGTATCGGTCACGTCGCGGTCGGTGCCGTCCGAATACTGCGCCATCACCACAAAATCCTGCGTGGCGCCTTCGCCCTCCAATACCGCCTCCTCCGGAAGAATCTGGATGCCAGTCAGGGTCGGGAGATCTGCCGGATCGTCCTGAACGCCCTCGGAAATCCAGCGCTTGAGCGTCTCGTAGAGGACGTCACCCGGCTCCATTACCGTGCCGCCCTCGTGATCCACCTGTCCCGCGGGCTTCATCAGGATGAGGCTCTCTTCGGGGATGGCCGGATTGATGCGGCGGCTGCGCAACTCACGCGTCAGGCTCAGATAATCCAGTGTCGGGTCGTAGCCGAAGAGGGAGAGGCGGAAACCATTCTTTCCGCGTGCGCTGCCGTGGCAAGCGCCCGCGTTGCAGCCCGAAGCCATCAACACCGGCTCCACGTGGTTCCGGAAACTGCGCGGCGGTACCGTGCCGACGTTACTCACCTTCAGCGGAATTGCCACCGTGTGCTCGCCGTAGGTGAAGGTCGCCGTGCCTTCACCATCGGCCGCGGGCTTCAGGCGGCCTTCCGCCCAATTTGCGAGTCCCTCCGCGCTGAAGGAAACCTGCGCCTCCGCGGTCACGTCCAGCGTTACGCCGTCGTCGCGCGTGAGCACGGCAATCATGCGTTGCCCGTCCTCGGCGTGTTCCAAATTCGCCTGCGGCGGGTACACCGCCAGCGAATCTGCCGCGGCCGCCGCGCTGCCCAGAAGGCAGCCCGCCGCACCCAGTAGGGAAAACAAAGTTCTCGATGTCGAATGCTTCAATGTCATATCCTCAATTCGAAGGGCGCGATAGCCGATGCGGCGTGCGCCATCCAAGCATGGCTCAGGTCGTCGGGAAGCGCGTCTTGCGTTCCGGCGCTTCTTCGACCGGGGCGTCCTCGGCTGCGGGCGGCGGCGGCGGCGGGGCCTGTGCCGCGAGTTCCGCGGGCAGGGGCTCGTATACCTTCAACTCCGCTCCCCCCGAGGTGTGCCAGACTTCTTCTTCGTTCACGACGATTGCCGTGCGCGCCGCGATGTTGCCAAACTTGCCCGCCGGCGCATCCGCCGCTACTTCCAGCGGAAACACCAGTTCCGTGGTGTCCTTCGTCACCGGCTGCGGTGAGGTGGTCACGCCCTTCGGCAGGTTCAGCAATTGCACATCGAAGGTGCCCTCATACGGGCTGCGCTGTTCGATTGTCGCCTTAATCTCAGTCGGCTTGCCCTGCTCCGTTTCGGTGGAGGCCAGGCTGAAGACCACCCACTGGTCCTGCACTTCGACCGGCGTCCACGCCGAGCACAGCAGGTAGCCGCCGGCGCTCGCGCTGACGAAGACCTGGTGCGCACCCGGCGCCGCACCGCCCACTTCCAGGCGGATCGTGCCGCTGCTCTGATCGCCGGGGATCTTCAGCGTGCCGCCGCTCATTCCCGAGGGCAGCCACGGAAAGCTCAGGCTGATCTCATCCGCGAAGCCTTCGGCGCGCGTCACGTTCACCTTGAGGTTGCGCCAGCCGCCTTTCGTGATCGGCGCCGCCGGCGCCACCAGTTCCACCTTGAAAGGCGCCGGTTCGCTGACGGCAAGGGCAAGGCGATCCACCTGCATGCCGTAAAACGTCGTGTCGTTGTTGCCGCCTACCAGGCGCACCTCCTGATCGAGCATGCCTTGGAGGTCCTTGCCCTCTTCCTGCAACGTGCCAATGACCGGCACGAGGCCCCCCGTCACCGGAACCTCCGGCGACGCCTCCAGGATGACCGGATAGGTGCCTTGGCCCTTGGGGATCAGATCGGTCTGGACGCTCAGCCCTTCCGGCAGATCCGGGAGTGCCGTCTGGATGGGGCCATCAAAGTCCGACCGCGAGGCATTCACGAGCACAAAGCTCCGGTTGTCCTGCGGTATCGTGACCGAGGCCGGCCGGTTGTCGATCAATTTCATCGCCAGCTTCGGCTCCACCGGCGTCGCTTCAATGCGATACGCGAAGTCCGCACCACCGCGCTTCAGGTGATCATAGACTTCCACCGTATAGCGGCCGTCTGCCGGGAGCTTCACGCGAACCTTGCTGTCCACGCCGGCGCTGTCGTCATCACTGCCCACGCCCTTGCCGTCCGGGCCGCGCACCACCATCACGCTGTCGAGGGGTGAACCCAACTCACGTGCCCACACGCGAATGTCATAGACCTGATCCTTCGTGCCGTCGAAGGCGAAGTAGTCGGTATCGGCCGCTTCGCCGATCACACCGTCAAAGGCGCCGGGCACCGGGCCGACCGTGGCCACGTCGGCCGCGTTGTTGGGCTCCACCTCCAGCACGCCGGCATAGGGGCTTACCCGCCACGGCATATTGGTCGGCGCGAGGCCGCTGTCGCTTTGCACCGGGATCGCATGCGTCCCGGCCGGTAACTCAGGCACGGTGATCGTCTGGGTGCTCAGGCCGGGATCGCCCAGCCAGGTGACGTCCACCGTCTGCCCCGG
This sequence comes from Candidatus Hydrogenedentota bacterium, assembly GCA_030430835.1. GTDB lineage: Bacteria > Hydrogenedentota > Hydrogenedentia > Hydrogenedentales > JAEUWI01 > JAUIKJ01. Next base: position 5,077 of record JAUIKJ010000030.1, on the reverse strand, counting down.
CTGGCCGCCCAACGGTGTGGCCGCGAAGGGGCGCGGAAACTGGCCGATGTGCAGCCGGTAGTGGTAGTCACCACTGCCGCCATAGGCCGCCTCGCTGATCGCCACCAGGTGGCGGCCTGCCTCGGCAGCCACGTAGACAAAGCCCGCGTCCTGCCGGAACAACTGGGTATCGTCTTCCGCCACGCGCTCGTGGCCGGTCGGATCAAAGAGTCGCAGCTTGGGATCGAAGAGCACACGCCCCAGGCGCAAGGCCTCCACCTCCACCGCAAGGCGCTGCCCCGCCTCCAGCTCAACCGCGTAGAAGTCGACGTCTTCCGAGGTCACCACCCCGTTCACCGTGGTCCCGACCGCGATCGCCTGGGCCGCATCCTCCGTGCTGTTCGGTTCCGTGTCGCTGACTTCAGGCAGCCCGCCCACACTGAAGATCAGCAGGTTGCTGATGCCCGTGCGGGTCCGTACACGCAACGCATGGGGGCCCATCGCACAGTCCGGCGCAATGCTCAGTTTCGCGCTGACCTTGCCGTCCTCCACCGCCGTCAACTCCGCCAGGGAGATGCCCGGCTCATGGAACACGAGGCTCTCGGTGTCGGCAAGGTTTTTTCCGGTAATCGTCACCTCGACATCCGTACCCCGCTGTCCGCCGCGCGGAAGAATTTGCGAGAAGGAGGGGGCCACCGCCAGCGCGGGCAATGCCAAGGCAAGGCACCACGCCAGGACGCCCAAGGATATTGTCCTGTGCATAGGGTTCATGATGTCCTGCTTTCGCTGATTAGACGAGGGTCTGGATGACGTCACCATGGCGCACGATGTCGATCGGACGGCCACCCGCACTCATCAGCCGGCCCTGCGGATTGATGCCCAACTGCGTGAAGACCGTTGCCGCCACGTCTGCCGGGCCCACCGCATCACGCGCCGGCTCGGCACCGCGCGGATCCGTCTCACCGTGAATCACACCACCCTTGAGTCCGCCGCCCGCCAGCGCGATGCTGAAGGCCTTCGGCCAGTGATCGCGGCCGCCGTCGGCGTTCATGCGCGCCGTGCGCCCGAACTCCGTCGAGAGATTCACCACCGTCGACTCCAGCAGCCCGCGATCCTCCAGGTCGGTCAGCAGCGTCGAAAGCCCCTGATCCACCTCGGCCATCTTCGAGGACATGCCGTCCTTGATGCCCTTGTGCATGTCCCAGCCGCCGTCGACGACGGTGACGAAGCGCGCGCCGGCTTCCACCAGACGGCGCGCCAGCAACAGCCGCTGGCCAAAGTTGTGGCGGCCATAGCGGTCGCGCTCGGCATCCGGCTCCGCGCTGATGTTGAAGGCTTCTCGCGCGCTCTGCGAACTGATCAGCGAGTAGGCGCGCTGATAGTAGCTTTCCATCGCGTCCAGTGCGTCGCTCTTCTCCAGCGATGCGAAATGCGCGTCCACCGACTCCAGCAGGTTGCGGCGCGCATTCATGCGCTCGGGGGTGACGCCTTCCGGCAGGCTCAGATCGCGCACCTGGAAGCCCTTCGAGCCCGGCTCGCCGCCGACCGAAAAGGCCGCGTACGCGGAGCTCAAGTAGCCCGTGCCCAGGTGCGGATCATTTGCCGCGGGAATCGCGATGTACGGCGGAAGATCCTTGCGTGGACCAAACTGGTTCGCGATGACCGAACCAATGCTCGGATAGGCAATCGCCGGACTCGGGCGGTAGCCCGTCAGCATATTGTGCGTGCCACGCTCGTGCGCCGCTTCACCATGCGTCATCGAACGAATCACGGAAAACTTGTCCGCGATTCCCGCCAGTTTCGGAATCGTGCCACTGAACACGTCGCCCGTGCTCGTGGCCACCGTCCCCAACTCACCGCGGTATTCGATCGGCGCATAGGGTTTCGGGTCGAAGGAGTCGATGTGGCTCATGCCGCCCGCAAGGAAGATAAAGATGGCCGACTGCGCCTTCGCCTGCGGCAGCAAGGTATTGCCTTCAAAGGCCGCGGCATCCTGCATCATCAGGTAATCGCCCAGCGTCAGGCCAATGCCACCCAGCACACCGACCTTCAGAAAGTCGCGCCGCGACGGTCCCGGGCAGGCGCAGGCCTTTTTTGCGGCGGGCTTGCGCGTGGAGTGCTGACGATACTTGCGAGAGGACATGCTGTTCATCCTTCGTTAGGTTAGCTAATTGTGCGTACATTATAGGCGAAATCCGCCTGAAATGGCACAGTTTCGCGTCGTTTTCGTGATGCGCGATCCCGGTGATTCCGGCGTGCCCCGCCTCGCAGCGGACCCCGGAAGATAGATCGCTCCCTTTTAGACTGTATACGTGGCGCGCGGGAAAAGTTCCCCTACGGACGATTGTCGAAAGAAACCGGCGCAAGGCCCATAAGTTGTTTTTTACGAACAAATTACGGACGCGATTCTACTCGCGGGAACCCGGGGTGACGGAAAGCGTCTGCCGTGCGCCATCGCGCTCGACGACGATCTCCACGGCTTCTCCGATTTTCAGGGCTTGAATGGCGTACGTGTAATCATAGATATTCTCGATTTTACGTCCCGCCAACGATACAATCAGGTCCCCCGCCTGCAGCCCCGCCGCCGCCGCCGGTGCGCCCCCGGTTACGTCGGACAGCAGTACTCCGGGCTGGTCGCTTTCCGCGTAGTCCGGCACCGTGCCCAGATAGGCGCGCAGGGCGCCGACCCGGCCTTCGCCCTGGGGACGCTCGGTCTTGAGATAATCCGGCGGCGCGGCCGCCTGCACGAGCTTCGTCGCCACCCGGGCGACCAACCGGCCAATGCGTTCCGTGCCCGGAAAATTGATCTTGTCCACCGTGTCTCTCGGGGTGTGGTAATCCGGGTGCACGCCGCTGAAGGCACTGAGCACCGGCACGCCGTGGGTGTAGAACGACGTGGCATCGGTCGGCAGGTAGCTGTCGTCCTGCAGGGAGAGGGAAAGCCCGATCGGCACGTTGCTCTGCTCCACCAGCGCACGCCACACGCTGCTCGATCCAATGCCGTTCAGGACCAGGGTTTCCTCCAGACGGCCCACCATGTCGAGGTTGATGCATGCGCCGATGATCATCCCGATGTCATGATCCGTGCCAAACATCGCTGCCCAGGTCTTCACGTAGTGGTCGGAACCCAGTAGCCCGAGTTCTTCACCGCTCCACGTGGCGAAGATCAGGTCGCGCTTGCCACCCCACGGCGTCGCCGCCGCCTCGAGATCGGCGAAGTACTCCGCCAATTCCAGCACCACCGCCACACCCGAGGCGTTGTCGTCCGCCCCGAAGTGGATCGTATCCGCCTCATCGTCCTTGGCCAGGGAGTCCGACGCCTGACCCCGGCCCAGATGATCCACGTGTGCGCCGATAAGAATAGCCGGCGCGTGCATGTCGCTGCCATCCACGGGTAGCCGCGCGACAACGTTGCGGCCGGTGCCCTTGCGGTTGTCCAGCCAGATTTCCGCTTCGAGAGTGACGCCCGGCAAGGCGAAGCCCATCATCGGCGCGCCCGTATCCAGTGTGGCCTGAAGCTCGCCGAGGTCCTTCCCGGCCGTCGCGAGCCATGCCGCCGCAGGCGCATCCGCCAGCGAGACCGCGCCGATGCTTGTCGTGCCGAGGGAGACGTCGAACGCCAGTTTCACGAGTTCCTCGTTGTACCCGCCGCGCGGTCCGCTCACAAAGAGAATGCCCCGTGCGCCGCGGTCGCGGGCGAGCATCGCCTTGTAGCGCAGGCTGCCGTGCCGTGCCAGGTGTTGCCGCCGATCCGGCGTGACATCTTCCGGCAGACCACGGAATACCAATACCCACTGGTCCGTGACGTCGAGGTGGACGTAGCTGTCGTAGTCCTCCTGATCCGGCGCCGCGGGCGCGACGATGCCATAGCCCGCAAAGACTACGCCTGCCGTTTCGATCTTCCCCATCTTCGAGAAGGCGAGGGGGCGCCAGACTGCGTCTACCGCGTAGGATGCCGGCCCTTCCGGCAACACCGCGGCCAGGCGGTTGCCTGCCCCCAACGCCACGCCCGCGGTAAACTCAAAGGACTGGTACCACGTGCCGTCGTCGCCCTCCGGTTGCAAGCCCAAGCGCGCGAAGTATTCCGCGACGTATTCGGTTGCCATCCCTTCGCCGGGTGTGCCGGTGAGGCGCCCATCCATTTCGTCGGAGGCAAGGTTGGTGATGTGGTGGCGCAAGTCGGCGACACGAATCTCCGGCACCGTCTCCTGATTATCCAGCATCGCGGTGACCACCGGGTCAACGGCCGGTACGGCGTCTGCATCCGGCAGGCCCAAGGCTGCCCGCGCCGCCGCGTCGTCCCAGGCCGCGAAGAAGATCTGCGACTGCTTCTGCGGCGTCCGGTTGCTGGTCCAGGCCAGCGTGTTTCCATCCGGCGAGAAGGAAGGCAGCCCGTCGAAGCCTGGCGAGTCCGTCACGCGTACTGGCTCATGTGCGCCCTCGGCATCGACCAGATACAGTTCGAAGTTATCGAAGCCGTGTTTGTTCGTGGTGAAGATCAGATAGTCACCGCCGGGGTGAAAGAAAGGCGCCCACGACATCGCGCCAAGCTCCGTGATCGGCCGTTGCTCCGTACCGTCCACGTTCATCGTCCAGACTTCCGCCGTCGCGCCGTTCTCCGAGAATCGCCGCCAGCAAATCTTCTTGCCGTCCGCACTGAAGAAGGGGCCACCGTCGTAGCCCCGCACATCGGTCAACCGCCGCACCTGCCGACCGCCACTGTCCATCAGATAGATGTCCATCAGGAAAGATGGATCGAGCGCAAACTTTTCCCGGTCCTTCGCAGACAGTTCGTCTTCGTAGGCATGCCGGTTCGACGCGAACACGATCAGCTTGCCGTCCGGCGAATACGCGCACTCCGCGTCGTAGCCCAGCGTGTTTGTCAGGTTGGTGTACGCGCCGGATTCGCGATCGTACTCGAAGAGATCGAAGTGCTCGTCATAGTCCCAGGCATAGCGGCGCTCATTGCCGGATTCGCGATCCGCGATCTCCGCTTCCTGCTTCGCCCGCGCCTCCGGGTCATCCTGCGTGGAGGCATAGAGAACCCGTTCGCCATCCGGATGAATCCACGCGCAGGTCGTCTTTCCCGTTCCCGGCG
>JAUIKJ010000416.1 GCA_030430835.1 Candidatus Hydrogenedentota bacterium | reverse complement strand
AGCTCCGGGGCGCGTGCTATGTCTGCGCGCGAAATCGCCGCTCACTTGAGTGCTGTAACATATTGTGGCTGAATATGTTGTAGCAATTCAATAATAACCAGTTTTTCGAGGCGCCTGATCCACGCGTGGCCGTTTATTCACGAGATGTAATCGCCGGGGTCCTGGATGCGGTGGACTTGGTAGAAATCGTTGCGGGCGCACTTCAGTTGCAGCCCGCTGGCGGGGGGCGTCTCAAGGGACTTTGCCCCTTCCACACGGAGAAGACCCCCTCTTTTACGGTCAATCGCCACGAGCAGCGTTACTACTGCTTCGGGTGCAACAAGGGCGGCGATGCGCTTAGCTTCATCCAGGAGCATGAAGGCCTGACCTTCATGGAGGCACTGCAGAAGCTGGCGGACCGGGGCAACTACAAGTTGCCGGCACTGACCGAACGGGACGATAAGGTCGAGTATCTTCGCAAGCAGTTGCTTGCGTTCGGGAAATTCGCAAGTGCGCATTTTCGCGGGTTACTACTGGATCCGCAAATCGGCGCGCACGGTCGACAATACCTTCAGGCGCGCGATCTACAGGACGCGACCACGGAACAGTTTCAATTGGGCTATGTGCCGGAAGGCTGGTCGAACCTGCTGGACGCCACGCGCGCCAAGGGCTTTGGTGGTCAGGTCGTCGATGGCTGCGGGCTCTTCAAGCGGGGCGACCACGGCAGCTACGACTTTTTCCGCAACCGGGTGATTTTTCCGATACGGGATATTTCTGGCAATGTGGTGGCCTTTGGTGGTCGCGATCTGGGCGACAGCCCGGCGAAGTACATCAACTCGCCGGAGACGGCGGTGTATAAGAAGAGCAAGGTGCTCTACGGTCTGTACGAGGCGCGGGACGCGCTTCGCCGTGAGGACTATGCGTTGCTGGTCGAGGGCTACTTCGACCTGTTGCGCTGTTTCGATGTCGGCATTCAAAACGTGGTGGCGTCGTGTGGTACGGCCCTGACACCCGAGCAGGCCTCCCTGATCCGGCGCTATGTGAAGCAGGTGGTGATTGTCTATGACGGTGATGCTGCGGGCATCAAGGCGGCGATGAAGGGCTGCGGCGTTCTGGTCAGTGCCGGGCTTACGGTGCGGGCCATGGCGCTTCCAGATGGCCAGGACCCGGATGACTATATCCGGACGCATGGTGCGGACGCGTTCCTGGACCGGGTGAAGCAGGCACCGGACTTCGTGCAGTTTTATGCCGATATGAGCGGCGACTTTTGCCGAACGATAGAGGGCCGGACACAGGTGGCCGAGGACCTGTTTGCCATCGTCCAACACATTGAAAGTGAATTGCGCCGGGATGAGTATCTGAAACACGTTGCTGATGCCCTCGGTCTGAATCAGGGCGCAACGCGGATGGAATACACGCGTTTCATCGAGGAAGGTGCCCGGCGCGCACCGCGTCGCGAAGCAGGCAACGACGAGGGTGCGGCCAAGACCGCGCCGTCAATGGACGATTGCCTGTTTATTGCGGCCTTGATCGCCCACGAGGGGCTGCGCGCACGGGTGCGCGAGGCCATCGAAGGGCAGGGCCCTGCGGAGGGCGTTTGTGGCGTCGTGCTGGAAGCCCTGCTGTTGTCCGATGCGGGCGCCCGTGCCATAGAAGACGAGGATGCCGCGCGCCTCTATGCCGCGGCGGCGAACATTGACGGTGTCACCGAGACGGACGCGGCCGCGCTGGTGGAGAAGCGCCTCAAGCGCATGGAGCGCGACATGCTCACGGCCGAGGCGGCGCGGGTGCAGCGTGAACTGCAGGAGGCGGAGCGTGCAAACGACGCTTCGCGCGTGAGCACCTTGCTCATGCAGAAGATAGAGCTTGCCCGGCAGCTGGATCGGGTGGGCGCCGCGTAGTACCCACGGCAGTGCATTCTTAACATTTGCGATATAGAGCGGACGAAAACGAGTCGAGGAGCATCATGGCGACGAAAACAAAAACGACGGCAAAGAAGAAGACGGACGCGGAGCAGAATGCCGAAGCCCAGGAACTGATCCAGGAAGCGAAGAAGAAGGGCAAGGTCACGATCGACGACCTGGAAAAAATTCTTCCCGACACGGCGTCCGCGGAGCAGATCGACGAAGTCATGTTCGCACTGAGCGAGACGGACGTGGAAGTCGTCGACGAGATGAAAATCGACTCGGAGAAGAAAGAGAACGAGAAGAAGCTTGCCACGCAGGCGCGCCGTGCGGAATTGCGCCGGGAGGCGGCCCACGCCAAGCTGGAACGCGCCGATGATCCCGTGCGCATGTACCTGCGCGAAATGGGCCGCGTGCCGCTGTTGACCAAGGACCAGGAAGTCGCCATCGCCAAGCGCATCGAAGCGGCGGAGATGGAACTGACGGACCTGCTGCTGAACACGCCCTACACGGTGAAGGAAATCCAGATGCTTGCCGCGCGCATCCTCGCGGGCCGCCTGAATTTCGCGCAGATCACGGAGTCCGAGGACATC
>JAUIKJ010000415.1 GCA_030430835.1 Candidatus Hydrogenedentota bacterium | reverse complement strand
TGCGCCCGGCCCGTGAGGTTCGAGGGCGTGTCTGGACCGAAACCGGCACCGTGGCGTGGCGTGCCTGGAAGCCCCCTGGAATCACCAGGAATTTCAAAGGCTTCCATGGTGGCTCCGCGCCGTGGTCATGTTGGAGGATTCGCGTAATCGCACGAGAAAAGAAGAGCCGGGTCAACGACGAAATCGACAGCCCGGAAGTCCGCCTCATCGATGAGAACGGGGAACAGCTGGCGCTGGTCGGTGGCAGCGATGCACTGAGCCTGGCTGAAGAGCGGGGTTTCGACCTCGTGGAGATCGCCCCGAATGCGGAGCCGCCCGTATGTCGCCTGATGGACTACGGCAAGTTTCTGTTCCAGCAGAACAAGAAGCGGTCCGAGGCGCGCAAGAAGCAGCAGAACATCACGGTGAAGGAAGTGAAGTTCCGGCCTGGTACCGAAGAAGGGGACTACCAGACCAAGCTTCGCAACCTGCGGCGCTTCCTCAACCATGGGGACAAGACCAAGGTGACCATGTGGTTCCGGGGGCGTGAAATGCGTCACCAGGAGCTGGGGCTGAAACTGCTGCAGCGTGTCGAGGCGGATCTGGATGAGCTGGCCAAGGTGGAGCAGCTCCCAAAGCTCGAGGGCAGGCGCATGTCCATGGTGCTCACACCACGCAAATAGTGGTGCCGCCCGTGGAGTGCGGGCCTCGAGACCGACCAGTTTGATGTGACAGGTGGGTTCCGTCCGCGATTGGCGGAAACCACCGCGGTGCAGGAATGCATCGCTGTGGATGGACGGCAAGGGCTGTCGATACACGAAGCGGGCGGGAAGTTGTGTTTTCCCGCAGCGTAGCCGCAAGGGCCTTACGGAAGGAGTTCTGCGGATGAACGCGAAGGATGGCCGCGCCGGTGGCGCGAAAAGGATTACGTGCCTCCTGTGTGGGGACCTAGCGCCTGTTGGCGAGAATGCGAAACGAACGAGACAGCAATGCCCAAGATCAAGACCAACCGTGGCGCTGCCAAGCGCTTCAAGCGCCGGGCCAGCGGCGGCTTCAAGCGCGCCCAGTCCCACCGGCGGCATATCCTTACCAAGAAGAGCAGCAAGCGTAAGCGCCATCTGCGCCCCATGGAGAACGTGGCGGAGCAGGATGTGGGCGCCCTCGACCGCATGCTGCCTTATCTGTAGAAAGCTCCGGAGCCCGACATGCCAAGAGTAAAGAGAGGCGTTACCGCTCGCGCGCGCCACAAGAAGATCCTGAAACAGGCCAAGGGCTACCGGGGGCGTCGCAAGAACGTCTTCCGCGTTGCCAAGCAGGCGGTCATCCGCGCCGGCGTCATGGCGTACCGGGACCGTCGTCAGCGCAAGCGTCAGTTCCGCGCCCTGTGGATCGCCCGCATCAATGCGGCGGCGCGCGAATGCGGTCTGTCCTACAGCCGCTTCATCGATGGCCTGAACAAGGCCGGCGTGCTCCTGGATCGCAAGGTGCTCGCCGACATCGCGGTGTTCGACAAGGCGGGTTTTGCGGCCCTGGCAGACAAGGCCAAGACCGCTCTCTGAACCGACGGGGACCGCCCCATCGCACATCGCCGGACGAATGGCGTCCGGGCCGGGAGGGGAAAGGCCGTAAAGGACCTTTCCCTTTTTTGTTTGTGCGCGACGAACTTCCGCCAAGCCGATCTTCACGAGATGACCCATGTCTGAACTGGACGAACTCCTCGAGACCGCACGTGGTGATGCCGCCGGTGCACGGGACCTGCGCCAGGTGGAAACGCTGCGAGTGCGCTACCTGGGCAAGCAGGGGCTCGTCACGGACCAGCTGAAGGCCCTGGGCAAGCTACCCGCCGAGGAGCGGCCCGCCGCGGGCAAACGCATCAACGAGGTGAAGGTGGCGGTGGACGCCATCATCAGGGCGCGACGCGACGCCCTGGAGCGCGAGGTCATGGACGCGCGCCTTGCCGCCGAGAGGGTCGATGTGACCCTGCCCGGGCGTGGACAGGTCGCCGGGGGCCTGCACCCGATCACCCGCACCCTGGAGCGCATCGAAGACTTCTTCGTCGGCATCGGATTCCAGGTGGCTGAAGGGCCGGAGATCGAGGACGACTTCCACAACTTCGAGGCATTGAACATCCCCGCCCACCACCCTGCGCGGGCCATGGCGGACACCTTCTACTTCGGTGACGGGCGCGTGCTGCGCACGCACACCTCGCCGGTGCAGATCCGGGTCATGCAGGATGCTCAGCCGCCCATTCGCATCATCGCGCCCGGGCGCGTGTACCGCTGCGATTCGGATCTCACCCACACGCCCATGTTCCACCAGGTCGAGGGACTGATGGTGGGTGAGGACGTGACCATGGCGCACCTGAAAGGGATCCTGAACGATTTCCTGCGCAATTTGTTCGAATCCGAACTGGAGGTGCGTTTCCGCCCATCGTATTTTCCGTTTACCGAGCCGTCCGCCGAAGTGGATATTCGTGGTGAAAACGGCTGGCTGGAAGTAC
>JAUIKJ010000414.1 GCA_030430835.1 Candidatus Hydrogenedentota bacterium | reverse complement strand
GGCAATATGATCGCTCGCGGTGGTCGCCGCCTGCTGCTCGAAACAAATCGGGCCCAGCGCGGCCTTCGTCTCCGGCGATTGGATCCAGTGGAACTCCCAGGGCTGCAGGTTGCTCGAGTTCGGCGCGAGCATCGCCAGGTCCAGACAGCGCTCGATCACCTCCGCCGGGATCGCTTCCTCCGTAAATTTGCGTACAGAGCGGCGGGATTCAACGAGTTCGCCGAAGGCGGTGGCAGGATCGGCGGCGGTAGCGGCGGTGGACATGGAAACTCCGGGGAGTTGTTTTTGCAGGGTTTTATGGATATCGTGCCACTATAACGAAAATCCTGCCGCTTGGAGAAATACATGATGCGATTGGTAATGGCTTTGCTGTGTTCGTTGGTGCTGACGCCTCCGGCGATGGCGGAGTTGCAGAACGTCGTGACCGGTGGTCCGCCGCCGGGCACACTCATGCGCGGTGTCGGACCCGCCAAGGACTATGAGGAACGCTTCGCAGAAGCCTTCGCGGCGCGCAAGGCCCGCGTCGATGCGCTGAACACGACCGAAGAAATCGCCGCCTACCAGCAGGAGAAATACGACTATTTCGTGGACGCGCTCGGCGGCTTCCCGGCGCGCACGCCACTCAATGCGCGGGTCGTCGGCGAGGGCGATGGCGGCGACTACCGCTACGAGAAGATCATCTACGAGAGCCAACCAGGCTTTTTCGTTACGGCCGTGCTCTTTCTGCCGAAAGGCGAAGGCCCTTTCCCCGGCGTGCTGGTGCCCTGTGGCCACAGCAACAACGGCAAGGCGGCGGAGACCTACCAGCGCGCGAGTATCCTCCTGGCGAAGAACGGCATGGCGGCACTCTGCTATGACCCCATCGGCCAGGGCGAGCGCTACCATTTCCTGAAGGACGACGGGAAACCCGAATTCGGCACGACCACGCACCACACGCTGATGGGCGTCGGCGCGATCCTCACCGGGACGAACATCGCCATGTACCGCATCTACGACGGGATACGCGGGTTGGACTACCTGGAGAGCCGGCCGGACATCGACCCGAAGCGCTTGGCCTGCACGGGCAACTCCGGCGGCGGCACACTCACCAGCTATATCATGGCGCTGGATCCACGGGTAACGGTCGCCGCACCAAGCTGCTACCTGACGAATTTCGACAAGCTACTCCACACCATCGCCCCGCAAGATGCGGAACAGAATATCTTTGGCCAGATTGCCAACGGTCTGGACCACACGGAATACATGCACCTGCGCGCGCCGAAGCCGACGCTGATGTGCGTTGCGACGCATGACGTCTTCGATATCGAAGGTGCCTGGGCGACCTTCCGGGAAGCGAAGCAAATCTACACCAAACTGGGCTACCCCGAGCGGGTGAATCTCGTGGAAGCCAACGAGAAACACGGCTTCAGCAAACCGCTGCGCCAGGCAATGGTCCAATGGATGCGCCGTTGGTTGCTGGATATCGACGAAGCCTTGGTCGAGCCGGACTTTCCGATTCACTCGGACGCCGAAATGCTGTGCACGCCTGATGGACACGTACTCAATCTCGAAGGCGCGCGGTCAATCTTCGCGCTCAACCAGGATCGCAGTGAAGCGCTGGCGGCGCTCCGGACCGAGGCCCGGAAGAATGTCAACGCCGACGACTTGCGCGAAACCATCGCTACGTTTCTTGATTACGACCGGGGCGCATTCGCCGACCCGGCCGACGCTGCGACAATTGCATTGGAACCCGCCACCCCACGCATCGAGATGAAGATCCATCAGGAAGAACGCGAAAAGTTCGCGCACAAGCTGTATATTGAACTCCGCGCGTTGGTACCGCAGGACACCGCGGATGCATACCTCGCGACCAATCCTCCCGCCGCGCAGCGTAACGGTGAAACGGAGGACGGCCTCGCGATACTGCACTTCTACGATGTATACGTACCCAATATCTGGCCCGACGACAAGAATCATGGCCAGGAAAAGACCGTGGGCGCGGACTGGCCGGGCTTCTTCCGTGCGTACCTTCTGGGCGACAGCTACCTTTCCTACTGGATCGATGCCATCACGCTCCGGCTGGCGGAGGCCCAAGAGATTCGAAAGGCACTCGGCACGACGCCGCTCCCCCTCGTTGTTCACGCGACGGACTGGACCACCGTACCGGCGCTTCACGCCGCAGCGCTAAACCCGGGTCGCATGGACAAGCTCATCCTCGAGGACGGCATCCCCTCCTGGTCCGAGGTCGTCGCCACGCCGCGCGCGAAGAACCAACTGCTAACCACCGTCCACGGCGCACTCGAAGTCTACGACCTGCCCGACCTCGTCACGCTCTGCCCCGAGGGCAGCGTCGAAATCATCAATGCACACGTGCCGGAGTTCTAGGTCATAAATAGAAGGCAAGCGACCGTCACCCCCGAACCGATACTACGCGCAAGATTCGGGAGCTACACAGTCTTGTCCCTCTTCAAAGGGGGACGATGAAGCGCCGCACTACAGTGTTTTCGGTACGCAT
>JAUIKJ010000029.1 GCA_030430835.1 Candidatus Hydrogenedentota bacterium | reverse complement strand
CCATGGCTCACCCGGCCGAAGGGACTGCTCTTGAAATGCAGCTGTACATTCTGCGTCCCGTCGATCAGATTCGAGTTCATCACCGCGAGGCCGGTGTCCTGAAACACGCGGGATGCCGGAAGATCGGCCGGTTCCTTCGCCGCAATCCCCGACGCACGCGAGGCAAAAATAAACCCGAACCAGCCGTTTGCACTGTCGAAGCCCTGCGTGTCCGCGTACCATTGGAAGTGCCCATTGCCCGTGCCTGCCGCCAGCATCCCCATGAACGACGCGATACGCGTCGACGTCGTACCCTGCGCTTGATCGCCCCACGCCCCCGTGTTCGTTCCCGGCGGCAGGGTGTACATCCCGTAGTAGCCGGTTTGGCTGAAAAAGGGTTTCGCAAAGGCATCAATGCCCAATGCCGCCTCGGAGATAAACGCCCAGTACATGAAACGGCCCAGGTAGCTTACCCAATACGCCGTGCCCTCGTGCCAGCCACCATCGCTGCCGCCCCAGACCGGATAGCAGGTATAGAAAATGGTCATCGCATAGTCGAGCCACTCCGGCGCCGCATCGATCTCATTGTGGAAGGTCACCGCCACCTCGGCAAGCCAGTGCCACGCGCGGTTGGAATGGCTCGCGTACGGATTCCACAGGTGCTGGCGCTTCCGCAGGTGGTCGTAGCAGTCCTGCCCACGCACCGTCATCACCGCCTGCACCGTCGCACGCTCTTCGTCGCTCAACAGGTCGTGCACCCACGTGTAGGTCCGCGACGGCCAATAGAGCAGCGGCATCGCCGCTTCGTCGTTGTAGTTGTACTGCGTCGAACCCTTCGGGTCCCAGGCCATCACCGCCATCAAGCGCCGCTTCGCTTCCTCCCCGTACTTCGCCTCGCCCGTCAATTGATACGCGAAGGCCAGGTCGGCCGCGCTGCCTGCCGCCGCAATCGCATGCCGCCGATTGCCCCACCAGATCTTCTTCCAGGCTTCGCCCTTGCGCGCTGTACCCTCCGGATAAAGCGGCGGCTCGGAAAGATCGGGCGGATTCGACAAGGTCTTCTCCGCGATCGCGATCACCTTGTCCGCATGGCGCTGCAGATCGCCCCCCGCCAGGTCGCGCAGGTGGCCAATCTCTTCCGGCCGAAAAAAGAGGCGCGGATGCGCCGCGGGCAGCTTCGCCAGCATCTGGCGCAGGCTCGGGCGCGGGTAGATCTGGGCGTCTTCCGGCACATCGAAGGACCGCGCCTGGCTCCAGTTCGCCCGCGCGCCACTCACCTGGTACGCCGTATAGCGCCAGTAGTAGGTGCCCGCCGCCAAGGGCTCGGGTGGACAATGCGCCGACCAGGGCGTTTCCTTGACCTCGTAGACAATCTGCTCGAAGGCCGCGTCCCGCGCGACCTGCAGGCTATAGGCCGCCGCATCCTTCATGGGCCGCCAGGTAAAGGATGGGGGATTCTGCGCGGCCGTTGCGCCCGCCGCCGGCCGATAGCCCCAGTTCGCCGGTTCCGCCGCCGTCTCGTCCAGTTCCCAGGCACCCGCCGTGGATGGGCCCACAAGCAGAAAAAGTAGCGCGATACCCGCCGCTCGTCGCATGTTCCTCTCCCTCGAATTTACCGGTTTCGCGTTCATTCTACGGACCCCGGGTTGATTCGTCCAGCATCAGGGGTTAGCATTTCGCTTTTGGAGTACGCACCTTGGAAATAGAGTCCTATACCCTCAGCCCGTTTCAGTCCAACTGCATTGTTATCAAGGACAGTGGCGAGGCCATCGTCATCGATCCCGGTGAGCCCTCACCGGAGGTCGTCAATACCCTCAAAGGCTTCAAGGTCCCGATGATCTTCAACACCCACTGCCACGCCGACCACAGCGGGGGCAATGCCGCCATGATGGCGGCGACCGGGGCACCTTTGGTCATCCACGAGGACGACCTGCCCCTGCTCCACGCGCTGGAACAGCAGGGCATGATGTTCGGCGTGCACGTCGCCCCCTCGCCGGAGCCCGACCGTTTCGTTCGCGAAGGCGACACCGTCAAGGTGGGCACCGTGGAAATGAAGGTTCTCCATGCCCCCGGCCACGCCCCGGGCCATGTGGTCCTCGTGGGAGACGGGTTCGTGATCGCCGGGGATGTCCTGTTCAACGGCTCAATCGGCCGCACGGACCTGCCCGGCGGCAACCACCAGCAGCTGCTTGATTCCATCAAGACCAAACTCCTGCCCCTCCCGGACGACACGGTGGTCTATTGCGGCCATGGCCCCAGCACCACCATCGGCCAGGAGCGCCGGCACAATCCCTTCCTGGTTGGCCTATGACCCCGCTTCTGATCGCCTGTTTCCTGCTGGCCGCGCCGGTCGAAGTCGAAGTCGCGCCCGACCAGCCACTCAATTTCATCTATGTCGACGACCCCCTCATCGTCGAACTGCGCAGTGACACCGACCAAACCGTCGACGCGAACATCCGCATCGTGCCCGCCGACGGTGGCCCCGCGCTCAAGCGCAACTTCCCGGATGTGCCGCTGCGCGCCGCCGCCGCGCGCTGGCTGGCCATCGAAGACCTGCCGCCACGCCGTGGCTACTACAATGCGAAAGTCCAGATCGCCGGCGGGGGAAACGCGGACAAAGTCGCCCACGAGATCGCTTTTTGCCGGATCGATCGCCCGCGCGACGAGGGCATGCTGCCCGTCTACGCACGCAACCCGAAGCCGGATCCCCAGACCACCGTGGCCCTCCGCCACGCGGGCATCCACGCCGTACGCTTCTCCGCCGATGCCCCAGCCCTCGTCGACAAGGTAAACTTCTTCGTATCGCGTGGCTTCGGGGTCACTGTTCGCCTGAACGCCGCCATGCTCGACGAGATTGACCTGACCGCCCTCGCGCCGATGGTCGCCGACTGGGAAGTTAGCGCCGGCGACGTGCCGGGCGTAAAGCGTACCGTGCGCGCGATTCGCGATGCCGGCAGCAGCGGAGGTGCCGTTGTCGTCGTGCGCGACGTGGCCGAATTCAATCGCCTCCTCGCCGCGGGCCTCGGCGATACGGTCCGCGAGATCGTGCTCGAAGGTCCCGATGTCAGCCTGCGCGCCCTCGCGGAGATTCGCCAGGCCGCCAGTGCCGCCGGATTCGAAGAATGGACGGTTTCCGCCGGTCGCCTGGAGGAGACCGGCGCAGCCGGACTCGCCACCGGACTCATCAACCACATCGGCTTCGGCACCCGACGCATCGGCATCGATCCCGAGGCCTTTGTCGAGGAAGCGCTCAAGGCACCCTACATCTGGCTGCACGGCCTCGCACAGCACCTGCAAGGCGTCGAGCAGACCGGCATGCTCGGCCTCGGCGACGATGTACACGCACCCGTTTTCCGCAGTGGCGCCCGCTGGCTCATCGTGCTGTGGACCGATGGCGAGGACCGTCGTATCGAGATGGAAGTTCCCAAGGTTCGGGAACTGGCCCTGGCCGACGGCGCAAACAACGCGCTCCCCGCCCCCGAGCCCATTGCGAATGTTGTCCAGTTCGACGTCGGTCCCGAGCCGCGCTACCTCAGCGGCGTGGGGGGGGGAATCGTCGGCCGGGCCGCGGCAAACCGCGCGCTGAACCTCGCCCGCCATTTCGCCGAGAACAAGGTCTACCGCGAGTACCTGCCCCAAAGCCTCATCGACCAGGTGCGTACCGCGGCCAAGGCCCGCGACAAGGGCCTCGACCGCACCGTCTTCTTCGGGATGCTCCGCGAGTTCCCCGAACTGGAAGCCCAGTGGCACGAAGGCAAGCTGCCGCGCAATGTCGCCGCCCCCGCACTGTACGACCTCGCCCAGATCGTGCGCGCACTCTGTGCCGCGGAAGAACGCAGCGAAGAACCCTTCCTCGAACCCCTCGGCGATACCCTCGCCCGTTGTGATGACTACATGTCCATCTACATCACCGATACCGTCGCCGAGTCGCAGTACCGTGGCGACTGGTTGCTCGACGAGGTGCGCCGGCTCGCCGATGAGGCCAAGCGCCTCGACGACGCGGGACGCCGCATCGAGGCCTCCGCCCTCGCTGCCATGGCCGAGTGGCGCGCCCGCGCCCTCGAAGCCGCCGGCAAGGCCGGCGCAAACAGCGCCCGTATGGCCGAGGTCCAGTTGGCCGCCGTGGAACCGGAGACCCAGGTGGACGACGCCGACGGCGACGCCGTCTCGTCGACCGTGGTCGAGCAACCCGCCGAAGCGGAGATGAACGACGACGAAGGGATGGAGACGGAGGAGGACACGGCGACCATGGCCGCGGCGGAGTCCGAGACGCCCGAGACCGCGTCGGCGCCGGAGGCGAGCCCCGAAGCCCCGGTGGAGGAAACGGCAGACACCGCACCCGCCGAGCGCAAGGTGCACATCGTCAAGTCGGGCGACAACCCCTCGCTCATCGCCGCAAAACATGGGGTGCGCCTCAGCGATCTGCTCAAGTGGAACAATCTCAATTCGCGTTCGCGGATCGACGTTGGCGACAAGCTCTTGGTCTCCGCGCCGGTACAGGGCGCCACTGCGGCCGCCGCAGCGGATGCGCCCCGCGATCCGGGCCAGCCAAAGGGCACGCAGAAGATTGTGCATACCGTCGCCCGCGGCGATACGCCGGCCGCCATCGCGAAGCGATACGGCGTAGCCCAACGCGACTTCGAACGATGGAACAACCTGCGCCACAACACCGCACTGGCCCGCGGCAAACAGTACGTCGTCTATGTCCCCGCGGACGAAGCCAGCGCCGCCCCCATGGATCCGGGCCAGCCAAAGGGCACGAAGAAGGTCGTCCATACAGTCGCCCGCGGCGACAGCCCCTACACCATCGCCCAGAAATACAGCGTGAAACTGGACGACCTGCTCAAGTGGAACAAGCTGACCAAGCGCTCGGTCCTGCAGATTCGCCAGAAACTCACGGTCTACACCAAGGCGCGCTAAGAGGGGGAACCCATGAAACATATCGGTGTTCTCACCAGCGGCGGCGATGCGCCCGGCATGAACGCCGCCATTCGCGCAGTGGTCCGCGCCGGCAGCCATGCCGGGCTCACCGTCTTCGGCATTGAGCGCGGCTACCAGGGCCTCATCGACGGTGCTCTCCGTGAACTCGGGCCGCGCGATGTCGGCGGCATCATCCGGCAGGGCGGCACCTTCCTGCACTCCGCGCGATGCAAGGCATTCTACGACGCCGAGGGACGCGCACAGGCCGCACGCCAACTCGCCGCCCACGGCATCGAAGGGCTGGTCGTCATCGGTGGCGACGGTTCCTACCGCGGCGCGCAAGCCCTGCACGACGAGCACGGCATCCGCTGCATCGGCCTGCCCGGCACCATCGACAACGACATCGGCGGCACCGACTACACCATCGGCTTTGACACCGCCATGAACACCGCCATGGAAGCCATCGACCGCCTGCGCGATACCGCCTTCTCCCACGACCGCATCTTCTTCCTCGAAGTCATGGGCCGTCACAGCGGCTACATCGCCATGATCGCCGGCATCGCAGGCGGCTCGGAAGACATACTCACCCCCGAAGAGCCAACGAACATCGACAGTGTCATACGGACCATCCGCGATGGACGTGATCGTGGGAAACAATCGATGATCATCGTCGTGGCCGAAGGGGACGATGCCGGCAATGCCTTCGACATTGCCAAGGCCGTGGCCGAACAGAGCGAGTTTAAGGACACGCGCGTTACGGTGCTCGGTCACCTGCAGCGCGGCGGCAGCCCCACTGCCTTTGATCGTGTCCTCGCCAGCCGCATGGGCATCCGCGCCGTGGAAGCCCTCGCCGCCGGGGAAACCGGCCAAATGGTCGGCATCTCAGGGACCCGCCTCGTCCTAAGGCCCCTCGCCGAAGCCTGGGAGAATCGGACCGTATTCGACCCCGAGCTGCTGAAGGTGGCGCAAATTCTCGGAAGCTGACCCGGCCCTTCGTTCGCCGCCTCAGCGCAGGTACCCGAGCGACTCCAATTGCTGCAGCATGGTCGGGTCAAGGGCATCATCGCGAATGCGCTCTGGTCCCGCCGTATACCAGACGTAGCCCCCAAACCGGCGTGGGAGCAGCGCGGGATCGAAGTCGGCCGGACTGGCCGGAACGTCCTTGCCCACAAGGGCTTCCTCCGGAGCCAACGGGCGCTGCCCTTCGCCCGCCCACAGCAATTCCGCCAGCGTCACACCGTCGCGCCGCAACGCCACGCCCACCGCCGTGTCCGCCGGAATGTTCACCATGATCTGCGCACTGTCCTGCTCCACCGAAGCAAACCAGGTCTTCGCACCAATCAGGTCCGCATGGCAGGCACGAAAGTCCAGCGCCACCACACTTTCCGACGCGTCGCCGGAGACCGAGGTACAATCAGCGAAGTAATCCACACGCACATCACCCGGCGACACGCCCCGCAACACCACCTCCACCGACTCCGGATTCTCGTCTCCCGCGGTCACAAGGATATTGAGCCCGGACGCGCCCAGTGCCGTCATGCGCACCGCGTGCCGCTTCAGATCCATCGTAATTGTGGACGCCTGCGAGACGGCTTCGTGTTCGTGGGGGTCCTGCACAAGATTGAAATACGCCATGCGGTCGGAGGCGTGATCGCGAATCAGTTTCGCCGTCGTGTTGCGCGCCATGTCCATACTCTTGCGGCCGAGATGCAGTGCTGCATAGCCCAGTTGCGTCGTTGCCGCGTCACCCGCAAGCAACCCCGCGAAGGACACCCCCTGAAATCGCGGTTCCGCAGGCAGCCCCAAGGTCGCCAGCAGCGTCGGCGCAATACCCGCCATCTCCACCAACGCGGCCTTCGAAGTGCCAGCGTGGGCCTGCCCGGGCAACTTCACCACGAAGGGCACGCGCAACTCTTCCTGATACAGCGAATGTCCGTGCCCAATGTCGCCGTGCTCGCCAAACTGCTCGCCATGGTCCGAGAGCACCACGATCAGCGTGTCGTCATAGAGCCCCCGTCCCTTCAACGCCGCGAACAGTCGGCCCAGTTGCGCATCGGTGTACGCGATCTCGCCGTCGTATTGATTCACCAGCGCCTGCGTCTCCGGTGGATAATCACCATCACCGGAAAACATCGTATCGTAGGGCGCGGGGGGGAGATAGGGATCATGCGGACCCATCAGGTGCAGGTACAGAAACCAAGGCCGTCCCGAGGTGTTCGCGATCGTGTCAATCGCCGCCTGCACCGCGATGCCGTCATCCGTTTCCTCCGCCACCGGCGCCACGAGATCCACCAGCCGGTCGAAGTCCGTCCCGATGTTCCACGTCGGCAACACGCTCGGGTTCATCATGATCGCGTGTGTTTCATAGCCGCCGTCGCGCAGGTGTTCCACCAGCGAAGGCATGCCGTCTCGCATCGGTGTGTCCCGGTCAATCGCCCCATGCGTCCCCGGGTAACACCCGGTCAACAGTGTCGCCACCGAAGGCCGCGTCCACGACGATTGCGGTACCAGCGTGTCGAAACGAATCCCGTCCTCGGCCAGCGCATCAATCACCGGCGACGTCGCGCGCGCATAGCCATAGCACGAGAGATGATCCTGCCGCAGCGTATCAATCATCACGACCAGCACATTCGGCGGCGTGCCGGTTGCCGGTGCCGGCACCACCTCGCACGGCCCGACCCAGAATTCCCGGTCGCTCTGCAGCACGATGCTCGCGCGCCGCGCCACACCCGCCGCTTCAAACGCGATCCGCTTGTCCGTCCACGCCAAGGGCTCTGCCGCATCGAAACGAAGCAGCGGCCGATCCTCCAGAAAGACCGCCGCATGCACCGGTGCCTCACCGATCCCCCGCGGCAACACCCCCAGCCGAAGCGCTTCCGCACCCCCCGGCACCACCAGATCGATACGCACCGCTTCCCCGCCCCCAAACACCGCCGCGCGCCGCCACGCGTTCTCCCGTTTCACCGTCTCCCAAGGCATCGCATCCAGCGACACCCGCACCGCATCCTCCGGCACACCACCCCCGCAGCCGGCGAAGACAAGCGCGCATACAAAGCAGGCGACGAATAAGGAGTTGCGATCCATTCCCGAACAGTAGCAAGTCCGGCGAGTAGCGCTCCACCTCAATCTGCGCTAGTCTGCGGCATCTGCCGGGAATTCCTTGCCGGTCGTATCCGTCGAAGTTAAATCTGTCCTGACTTCGGAGCCACCGCGCTAGACACACGGTGTTCGACAAAAGAATCCTGTCATTTCGACCGAAGGGAGAAATCTTGGGCGCCACCCTGCAGCTTGGATAGAGGGGGCGGGACGCGAGGTGACACCGCTATTGTCGCATTCTCGAAGCGAGGGCGAGGTCCAAGACCTCTCCCTCCGGTCGAGGTGACAGGGGGCAGGTAGAAATCTTGGCCCGCGTTTCGCGCAATTCCCCCGAATTTATGCCATAATCAGGCTTTCGCCGGAGAATACCCGTGGCTATTTCCACCACCGAACGCATCCCCACCCTCAAGAAAACAACCCGCCCCATCCGCGTGGTGACCGCGACCTCGCTCTTTGACGGGCACGACGCGGCCATCAACGTGATGCGGCGGATCCTGCAGGACGAAGGCGCGGAGGTGATTCACCTCGGACACAACCGCTCCGTGCGCGAGATCGTGCAGGCCGCCGTGCAGGAAGACGCCTCCGCCGTGGCCATCAGTTCCTACCAGGGCGGGCATATCGAGTTCTTCAAGTACACCATCGACCTTCTGCGCGAGCACGGCGTCGGCCACATCCAGGTCTTCGGCGGCGGCGGCGGCGTAATCGTCCCCGCGGAGATCGCGGAACTCGAGGCCTACGGCGTCAACAAGATCTACTCCCCGGAGGACGGCCGCCGTATCGGCCTCGTCGGCATGTTGCAGGATCTCCTCCGCCGCACGGCGGATCATATGCGCACCATCGACCCCGATGCCGCCTACGATCTCAATGCCGACCGCGAACTCGCCCAGTGCCTCACCGCCGTTGAAGAGGCCAAGGCCTCGCCGAACGGCGCGCTCCAAAAGCTGACGCAACAACTGGCCAATCGCCCGGCCGCAGCGACCCCCGTCATCGGCGTCACCGGCACCGGCGGCGCGGGCAAGTCCTCGCTCGTCGATGAACTGGTCAACCGCTTCCTCAATGATTTCAGGGACAAGCGCATCGCCGTTATTTCCGTTGATCCCACGCGCCGCCGCACTGGCGGTGCCCTGCTCGGCGATCGCATCCGCATGAACAGCGTCTTCAACGACCGCGTCTTCATGCGCTCCCTCGCCACGCGCGGCCGCCACGGCGAGATCTCCGACGCGCTCGGCGAATGCCTCGAGGTGCTCAAGACCGCAAACTTCGATCTCATCATCGCCGAGACCGCCGGCATCGGCCAGGGCGATGCCGGCATCGTACCGCTGGCGGATATCTCGCTCTACGTGATGACCCCGGAATTCGGCGCGGCCTCGCAGCTCGAGAAGATCGACATGATCGACTTTGCGGACGTCATCGCGATCAACAAGTTCGACCGCGCCGGGGCCGACGATGCCCTGCGCGATGTGCGCAAGCAGATGCGGCGCAACCGCCACGACTTCGGTACCAGCCCGGACCACATGCCCGCCTTCGGCACCATCGCCGCGCGCTTCAACGACGACGGCGTCACCGCGCTCTACCACGGCCTGCTCACCGCGCTCGACGCGAAACGCGCTACCGGCTGGGTCTCCACCCTGCCGAAGCCCGCGGGCACCAGCTCCACCAAGCATTCCGCCGTCATCCCCGCACAGCGTGTCCGCTATCTCGCCGAGATTGCCGAGACCATTCGCGGCTACCACGACTGGTCCCGCGCGCAGGCCGCCATCGCGCGGCAACTGCAACAGCTCGATGCGGCCGCGGAATTGGTTGACGATGCCTCCGCGCGCGAGGCCATCGCCGCGAAGCGCGCGGCCCTCGCGGAGACGCTCGCGCCCGAATGCGCGAAACTGATCGACAGCTTCCCCAAGCTCCGCGACGCCTACGCGCAGGACGACTACGTCTACACCGTGCGCGGCAAGGAATTCCGCACGCCGCTCTTCCGCGAGAGCCTCTCCGGCACGCGCATCCCGCGCGTCGTGCTGCCGCGCTACACGGACGCCGGCGACCAGCTCCGCTGGCTCCTGGCAGAGAACGTGCCCGGCGGCTTCCCCTTCACCGCCGGCGTCTTCCCCTTCAAGCGCAGCGATGAGGACCCCGCCCGCATGTTCGCCGGCGAGGGCGATGCCGCGCGCACCAATGCGCGCTTCAAGTACCTCAGCAAAGACTCCGAGGCCAAGCGCCTGTCGACCGCCTTCGACTCGGTCACGCTCTACGGCTGGGAACCGGAAGAACGCCCCGACGTCCTCGGCAAGGTCGGCACCTCCGGCGTTTCCATCGCCACGCTGGAAGACATGAAGACCCTCTACAGCGGCTTCGACCTCGTCGCGCCGAACACCTCGGTCTCGATGACCATCAACGGCCCCGCGCCGATGATCCTCGCGATGTTCTTCAATACCGCCATCGACCAGCAGGTCGACCGCTTCGAAGCGGAGCAGGGCCGCGCGGCTACGGAGGAAGAGCGCATCCGCATTGCGGATGGGGTGCTCGCCGTCGTCCGCGGCACGGTACAGGCCGACATCCTCAAGGAAGACCAGGGCCAGAACACCTGCATCTTCGCCATCGACTTCGCGCTGCGAATGCAGGGTGATATCCAGGCCTACTTCGCACAGAAGAAAGTGCGGAACTTTTACTCGATCTCCATCTCCGGCTACCACATCGCCGAGGCCGGCGCGAACCCGATCTCACAGCTCGCCTTCACCCTGGCGAACGGTTTCACCTTCGTCGAGTACTTCCTCGCGCGTGGGATGGACGTGAACGTCTTCGCGCCGAACCTCTCCTTCTTCTTCTCCTGCGGCATGGACCCGGAATACGCCGTGCTCAACCGCGTCGCCCGCCGCATCTGGGCCATCGCCCTCGACCGCCGCTACGGCGCCGACGAGCGCGCCCAAAAACTCAAGACCCACATCCAGACCTCCGGCCGCTCGCTCCACGCGCAGGAAGTGGACTTCAACGACATCCGCACCACGCTCGAAGCGCTCACCGCGCTCTACGACCAGTGCAACTCGCTCCACACCAACGCCTTCGACGAGGCCGTCACCACGCCCACCGAAGAAAGCGTCCGCCGCGCCCAGGCGATCCAGCTCATCATCAACCGCGAGCACGGCCTCAGCATGAACGAGAACCCGCTCCAGGGTTCCTTCATCATCGACGAATTGACCGACCTCGTGGAGGAGGCGGTGCTCCGCGAGTTCGAGAGCCTGTCGCAGCGCGGCGGCGTACTCGGCGCGATGGAGCGCGGCTACCAGCGCGGCAAGATTCAGGACGAATCCCTCTACTACGAACACCGCAAGGCGACCGGCGAATACCCCATCGTCGGCGTGAACACCTTCGTCGATCCCCACGCCGACCACGAGGCCGCCATTGCCGGCATGGAACTCCGCCGCGGCACCGAAGAAGAAAAGACCGCCGCCGTCCAGCGCGTCCAGGCCTTCCAACACCGCAACGCCGGCACCGCCTCCGAGGCCCTCAGACGCCTGCAAGACGTCTGCCGCGGCGACGGCAACGTCTTCGAAGAACTCATGCACACCGTCCGCCACTGCAGCCTCGGCCAGATCACCCGCGCCCTCTTCGAAGTCGGCGGCCAGTACCGCCGGAACACCTGATTGGCGGAGGCTGAGGGTGACACCGAGGACGATCCTGAAGCTTGCTCTGGTTCCTCTTGTTGGGGCAGTGTTTCTTGTCCGTAACCCGATCTATAACATTCGAATCTTTTTGCTCATGCTTAAGTTCGGCTCCGAATCCGAGACGAACATCCTACGTGCGATAGATTGCCTCCCGAACAAACCGGCGCCCACTTACGCCGCGCGACTCATGTACACCTTCTTCTGGATTCCAGAGCTAGCCCAATACGCCCAGCGCTTTTTCGAACGAGAGTGCGCGCACGAAGACTGTCCCGACCTCTACCTGGAATACTTGGCCACAGGCTACCGCATGCGCGAAATGCCCGAACAATCTCTGGCGATTTGCGACGAACTTACCGTGCGGGGATATCCAAGAATGGATGTCGTCTCCCGCCTCCGTGGCATTGCCATGATTGCCTTGTCGCGCTACGGAGAAGCCGTGTTGCAATTTCGTGGCGCGTTGCAACAGCAACCCGATTGCGCCGAAGCCGAATACGGCTTGGGATATTCCCTATATAATCTAGGTCAACACGAAGAAGCTCAAGAGCATTTTTATCGGGCTGCGGAACTCAGTCCTTACTATGCGGAAATTGTTGCTGAGTCAAGAAACCAATCGCCGAACTGACAACGTCACATTAAGTCGTCCTTCTACACGAATGACAGTTTGTAGCCTCGCGCGTCCTTAGTCTTGATCGTGCATCGACTGGCTTCGGGCATTGAAATCTGCCTAGAGCTAGTCCTATCTTTACGCCAACGGCGTTGCGCCCTCCAGCCCAGGGTTGGCGACCGCAGGGAGCCTACCCTGGGTTAGGTGCAACGCCCGACCAACCCTGAAAGGGTTGCGCCCCGCTACCACGCGCCAGCATTTCCTCGCACAACCGCCAGCAAACCCACTGCATCCGCGGCAGGTGAAACGGCCCCTTCCAGTGGTTCCCCTTCAGCGTCGTGGACACACGCCCGTCGCGATGCAGATACCCGAACCACTCGCCGTGCTCCGCATCCGGGAAATGCGCGTAGCTCCAGTCATGCACCATCCGGTGCCACGCCGCGTATTTCGCATCGCCGGTCATTGAATAGGCCAGCAGCGTCGCAATGATCGCCTCGTTGTGCGGCCACCAGAACTTCATGTCGTGCCAATACTCCTGCACCGGCAATCCCTTCACGTCGCGGAAATAAAAAATACCCCCGCACTCCTCGTCCCATCCGCGCGCCCACATCCAGTCGAGTATCGTCGTGCCGATGCGGATCAGCGCCGCGTCATTCCCCCGGTGCTTCGCCTCATGCAGGATAAACCACGCCGCCTCAATCGCATGGCCCGGGTTCAAGGTTCGTCCATCGAAATGATCCAGCATCGCCCCATCCGGGCCCACCGCCTCCAGCACCGCCGCCAGTTCCGGCTTCATGAAGTCCCGGGTGATCGCTTCAATACTGTCGTCGATCCACGCTTCCGCCTCATCGAAACCCACCGTCTCCCGCAAAGTCTGCGCGAGATTAATCCGAATCATGTGCGGCCCCATCCCCATCATCGGCCGCGTCTCCGGATTCACCTTTGCTTCCAGCAATCCCGGTGTCGACGTCAGCCGCACAAAGGCCCGCGCGCAGTCCACCGCCCGCGCCGCCAGCCGATCATCCTGCGCCGCCCGCGCCACCGCCGCGAAGGCCATCGCCGCGAAACATTCCGAGAAAGCATAGCGCCGCTTCCGCAGCGGTTGCCCATCCTTCGTCAGCAGAAAAAACATCCGCCCATCCGCGTCAAAGGCATGCCGCTCCAGGAACGCCACACAGTCCCGCGCCTGCGCCAGCCAGTCTTCCCGCGCTTCCACCGTGCTGTACAGCGTCGCCAGCAACCACGCGAAACGTCCCTGCGGCCACACCGCCTTGTCCGTATCGATTACCGTGCCGTCGCGGTCCAGCGAGGTAAAGATGCCGCCGCGCGCCGCGTCCGGCGCATGCCGCAGCCAGAAGGGGAGCGTATTGTGCAGCAGGCCATCGCGATAGGTATCGCGCAAGGATTCAAGATGCGATGTATTCATGCGCAAAGAATAGCGCGCCGCGCCCCCAAGAAAAAGGCCCGCCACCCC
>JAUIKJ010000028.1 GCA_030430835.1 Candidatus Hydrogenedentota bacterium | reverse complement strand
GATGGAGGCTGAAGGGCTTCAGAGTCTGGTGCCCTTTGATCAGCTTTGTGTGATGGGGTTGGTTGAAGTGCTTGGACAATTACCGCGCTTGTTGGGGCTGATTAAGGATGTGACGCGTTTGGTGGAGGAGGCGAAGCCGGATGCGCTGCTGGTGCACGGGGACACGACGACCTCCTTCACGGCGGCCCTGGCGGGCTACTACCTGCAGGTTCCGGTGGGCCATGTCGAGGCGGGCCTGCGCACCTATGACAAGTTTGCACCCTTCCCGGAAGAGATGAACCGGCGGCTGGGTGACGATCTGTGTGATTACCACTATGCACCGACGGAGCGCGCGCGGGAAAATCTCTTGCAGGAGCGCATTGCCCCGGAGGGGATTGTGGTCACGGGCAACACTGTGATCGATGCCTTGCTGGAGATTGCGGGGCGGCCGTTTAGCTTTGATGATCCCCTGCTGGAGTCGGTGGGCCGGGAGCGGAAGTTGTTGCTGGTGACGGCGCACCGTCGGGAGAGCTTTGGCGCGCCCTTCCGTGAGATGTGCCGCGCGATACGCGAGCTGGTGGAGAACAACGCGGATCTTGAGGCGGTGTATCCGGTGCATCCAAATCCGAACGTGAAACAGGTGACGACCGAGATCCTGGCGGGTCACGCGCGGATTCATCTGATAGCGCCGCTGGACTATCTTCCCTTTGTGCACTTGCTGAAGAAGGCGCACATTGTGCTGACCGATTCGGGCGGGATTCAGGAGGAGGCGCCTTCGCTGGGCAAGCCGGTGCTGGTGATGCGGGCAGTGACGGAACGGCCGGAGGCGATCGCGGCGGGCACGGCGCAACTTGCGGGCACAACGCGCGCGGGAATCTTGCACGCGGTGCAGCGGCTGCTTGATGATGGGGCGGCCTATGCGGCGATGGCGAATCAGGTAAATCCCTACGGCGATGGCAAGGCCGCGGCACGCATCGCGGACCACCTGGCAAGCCTTGGGGGACAGGGGTAGCGATATGCAAACGGTGTGTGTGCTTGGCCTGGGCTACATTGGCCTGCCCACGGCGGGTATCCTTGCGACGAATGGTTATGAGGTGCTTGGCGTCGACGTGGCCGAGCGCGTGATCGCGACGGTGAACGAGGGGCGGATTCACATTGAGGAACCGGGCCTGCACACCGTGGTGCAGGCGGCGATCGGTTCGGGGAAACTGCGTGCGGCGCTGGCACCGGAGCCAGCGGATGTCTTTATCATCGCTGTGCCGACACCGCTGAACGCGGACAAGACGGCGAACATGGATTATGTGTGCCGCGCGGCGGAGAGCCTTCTCCCCCACCTTCAGGCGGGCACGCTGGTCATTCTGGAGTCGACCTCGCCGCCGGGGACCTGCCGGGATCTGCTGAAGCCGATCCTGGAGCGGACGGGATTGCGCGCGGGCGAGGACTTTTGTCTGGCCCATTGCCCGGAGCGGGTGCTGCCGGGCAAGATTCTACTGGAACTCATCAAGAACGATCGGGTGATCGGCGGACTGACGCCGGCCTGTGCGGCCCGGGCGGGCGAACTCTACGCGAGCTTCGTGGAGGGCGAGATCTTCCTGACCGATGCGACGACGGCGGAGATGGTGAAGATCCTGGAGAACACGTACCGCGATGTGAACATCGCGCTGGCCAATGAAGCGGCACTTATTTGCGAAGAGCTGGGCATCGACTTTCGGGAGGCGGCGCGCTTTGCGAACCGGCACCCGCGCGTGAACCTGCACAGCGCGGGTCCGGGTGTGGGCGGGCATTGTATCTCGGTGGATCCGTGGTTTCTGGTGGAGAAATATCCGGACACGGCAAAGTTGATCCGCCTGGCGCGGGATCGCAATGACGGCATGCCGTCGGCCGTGGTCGCGCGCACGTGCGGGCTGATCGAAGGGATTGCGTCGCCGAAGGTGACGGCGCTGGGATTGGCCTACAAGGGCAACGTGGACGACATTCGTGAGAGTCCGGCCATCCCGGTGATCGAGGGTCTGCGTGCGGCGGGGGTCACGGTGTCGATATATGATCCGCATGTGGACGATGCGCGTTTTGCGCAACGGGGACTCGAGGAGGCCCTGGCGGGTTCGGACTGCCTGCTGGTGTTGACGGATCACCAGGAGTATGGGGCCTTCGATCCGGAACAGGTGGCGCGTCAGATGCGCACCCGGCAGCTCTATGACACGCGCAGCCTGATGGACGTCTCGCGGTGGAAGTCGGCGGGGTTTCGGGTGGAATGCCTCGGCCATGGCGGCGAGGCCTGAGGCGGACGCTCAGGAAAAGAGCCGGCGTATACGCCCGAAGATGCCGGTCTGTACCGGCTCATAGGTCTCCGCGCCATCGTGGGCCGCAACCGCGGGCGGCACGCCCTTGAAACGAATCGTGAGCGCGGTGATGTTGTCGGTGCCCCCGGCCTCCAGGGCGAGATCGACCACACGGCGCGTGCCGGTGCGCAGGTCTCCGTT
This sequence comes from Candidatus Hydrogenedentota bacterium, assembly GCA_030430835.1. Lineage (GTDB taxonomy): Bacteria > Hydrogenedentota > Hydrogenedentia > Hydrogenedentales > JAEUWI01 > JAUIKJ01. The sequence goes on along the minus strand of JAUIKJ010000028.1, from coordinate 11,411 downwards.
CGACAGGGACTGCGCGATCTCGGCGTCGGTCATCATGTTCGACAAGCCATCGGAACAGATCAGCAGGGTATCGTGCTGCTGAACCTGCAGCTTGTAGAGATCGACGTTGACGGATTCCTTGATACCGACGGCGCGGGTGATCAGGTTTTTGAGGGAATGTGTGCGAGCTTCTTCCTCGCTGATTAAACCGTGGCGAACCTGTTCGGCGACAAGGGAATGGTCGTTGGTGATCTGGTGAATGCCGCTGCCTTCGCGCAGGAGATAGACGCGGCTGTCGCCGACCTGGGCGATGTAGAGCCAGTCGCCAAGCAAAACACAGGCGGATACCGTGGTGCCCATACCGGAGTAGACCGGGTTGACCTCGGCCTCTTCGAACACGCATTCGTTGGCATGCATGAGTGCCTGCTCGAGCGCGGTGGGAATGGGCCCCTCGTTCGTGTTGAAGTAGTCTTCGCGGAGCAGTTGCAGGGCCATGCGACTGGCGTATTCACCGGCGCTGGCGCCGCCCATGCCATCGGCAACGGCAACGAGCAATCCGCGCTGCTCGGCCATCCCCCGGGGTTCGGGAATGCACATGAGGCAGGAGTCTTCGTTCTTCTTCCGCTTTTTCCCCACATCGCTGAGGAGGTGCACCTGCAGGTGGCCACCTTGCCAGCCGAACTCGTAGTTGCCGCCGTCGAGCGGTCCGTACTCGGTGATGGGGGTTAACTCACTCACGCGCGCCCCTCCTGATACGGGCACGGCGCGACGGTGCCTGCGCGCTCTGGGGAGCGTAGGCGGAGACGGTGCGCGCCGGACGAACCCGGCGCACTGGAACGATAAAATTCAGTGCTCACGTGAGTTGCTACAATCCACACACAAACGGTTCGAGAAAAGCATGGCACAAGCGGATGCTGCAAAGCAATACACCGGCCGGAACGCGGTGGCGTCCCGGCCGGTGTAAACAATTGATTCCGTTCTAGTTGCGACCGCGGCCCTGGGTGCCGGCGGTCGACTTGATGCGCTTGCTCTCCGGAACGTTCGGCCGCAGGGAGCGGGAAGCCGCGCCGGCGCGCCACATTTCGGAGTCGCGAATTGCGGCGAGTTCCTTCTCAAGCTGGGCCTTGTAGTCCTTCTTGCCGGTGGAGTTCAGCACGCGGCGGGTCTCGGCGCCGCTCTTGACGCGCTGGTAGAGTTCGCGGAAAACCGGCAGGGTGGCCTTCTTGAATTTCGGTTTCCAGTCGAGCGCGCCACGCTGGGCGGTGGTGGAGCAGTTGGCGTACATCCAGTCCATGCCGTTCTCGTCGACGAGACGGATCAGGCTCTGGGTCAGCTCTTCAACGGTTTCGTTGAAGGACTCGGCCGGGCTGTGGCCGTTCTTGCGGAGGACTTCGTACTGGGCTTCCATGATGCCGGCGAGGGCACCCATGAGCACGCCGCGCTCGCCGGTGAGGTCGCTGTAGACTTCCTTCTCGAAGGTGGTCGGGAACATGTAGCCCGAACCGAGCGCGATGCCGACCGCGAGACAGCGGTCGGTGGCGTTGCCGGTGTAGTCCTGGTAGACGGCGTAGCTGGAGTTGATGCCGACGCCGGCGAGGTAGTTGCGGCGAACGGAGGTGCCGCTGCCCTTGGGGGCGACGAGGATGACGTCAACATCATCCGGCGGGACGACCTTGGTCTGATCCTTGTAGGTGACCGAGAAGCCGTGGGAGAAGTACAGTGCGTCGCCCTCGTTGAGGTACTTCTTTAGCGTGGGCCAGTAGGACTTCTGGGCGGCGTCGGAGACGAGGTACTGGATGATGGTACCGCGTTCGGCGGCTTCTTCGGTGGTGAAGAGGTTCTTGCCCTTCACCCAGCCGTCCTTCTTCGCGCGGGCCCAGGACTCCTTGGAATCCTTACGCAGGCCGACGATGACGTTGAAGCCGTTGTCGCGCATGTTCAGCGCCTGGGCGGGACCCTGCACGCCGTAGCCGATGACGGCGATGGTCTCGTTCTTCAGGACCTTCTTGGCCTTGGCCATCGAAAACTCTTTGCGCGTGATCACATCTTCCTTCACGCCACCGAAATCAATCCGCATGTCCATTCCTCCGTTGTGCGTCATCGCGCGGGACCGCGACTGGGGGTGCCCGGGGCGCGCACACGATTGGCTGCAATACAAAAAGAGACCCGGCAGAACAGCCGGGGAAACCGCAAATTGTACGGTTATTTTTGGGAAGGTTGCAAGCGGGCCCCGCCGGAATCTCAGGCGCCGCTGCGGTCCTCTACTTCTCTTGGGCGCCATATGCGCACGAGCCGCCCGGCGGCGTGGGGCCGCAGGGCCCGCCACTCGGGCAGGTCGATCTGAATCCAGGCGATGGCCGCCGTGGGCATGACGGCATCGCCGCCGCCCAACCGCGCCACGAAATACTCGATGCCCGGGTTGTGCGAGACGACGAGGAGGGTGGCGGAGGTCGCGGGCGCCTGCTGGATAGCGGAATAGAATTCGCCAACATCCGCGCCGTAGAGGTCGGCGGTCGTACGGATCTCGGCGCCGCTGGCGCAGGCCTCGGCCACGCGGCGGGCGGTGGATCGGGCGCGCTTGGCAGTGGAACAGAGGATGGCATCCGGGACGAGCCCCTCGGTCTGGAGAAGCCGGCCCATGCGCGGGGCATCGTGCTTGCCACGCTTGTTGAGGGGGCGGTCATGGTCGCTACATCCCGCCTCAGACCAACTCGACTTGGCGTGACGCATGATCAGGAGGTTTTTCATGGGCTAGTCCTGGACGGGGGTGTAGGGACAGAGGCCGCGCTCGACGAGCAGGCTGTCTTCGGTGCAACAGGAAAGCCGAATACCCGCGGCTTCGACGTTTTCCTGGATGAAGGGCCAGATGTCCTGAATGCCGGGCATGTTACGGATCGGCGCGGCGGTCATGTGGGTCTTCACGGCGCCGGCGTCCTGCGCGCGCTTATAGTCGTCCAGCAGATAGGGCTTGGTCTTGAGGGCGTCGTCGTAGAAACTTTCCGGGGTCTTCAGATCGACGCCGAGTAGCTTGATGTGATCGCCGAGGCGCAGGAGGGTGATCAGGTTGAGCAGGCAACTGAGGCTGCCGCGGTAGAAGAACATGGGCGCGTCCATGGAGAGCGCCCAGAGTTTCGGATCGTGCCAACTGTGCCAGCGGCGGAACCAGGTCACGTGTTCCGGGAGCATGCCTGCGTTGGGCCGGAAGCCGTGATCGCGGCGCATGCGCCAGCGCCAGGGCAGATTCGTGATCGCGCCGGGCGTGGCGTAGCGACGACGGTAGTCGTCGTCGAGCAGGAAGTGGACTGTCTGCCCGGAATCGCGGGCGATGGCGACACTCTCTTCGTAGACACAGGGCGCGGGATAGTGGATATCCGCGAGGAAGAAATGCGTGGGCCAGATGCCGATGATGTCCCAAAAGATGAGGTATTTGTTCATCGCCACGCTCGTTTGCCCGGCGATGTGTGTTTTCTCTTCCGGGGTGAGCCGCAGCATGGATGCGCCACTGCCAAGGACATAGACGGTGCGTGCGGCGGCGGGGCGATCTGCGGCGGGATCGGGCATAAGGGGCTGTGATTCCTTGACATCCTGTGGCACACAGACTTATACCATAGGCGCATTCACGGGGCGAACCAAGGGGGCCGAGGCGCAGATGCAACCCTACCTGATCGCGGAGATCGGCTGTAACCATTGCGGTGATTTCGCGCATGCGCGGGAACTGATCCGGATGGCGGCGGACTTCTGCAAGGTGCCGTGCGCGAAGTTCCAGAAGCGGAATCCGCGCGCGGTGCTGTCCGAGGAAGAATACAACCGGCCGCACCCGAACCCGGGCAATTCCTATGGCGACACCTACGGGGCGCACCGGGAGTTTCTCGAGTTCTCGCTGGACCAGCATCGTGAACTCTTCGAGATCTGTCGCGAGTACAAGATCGATTATTCGAGTTCGGTGTGGGACCTGGATTCGGCGCGCGCGATCGCGGGGCTGGGCCCGAAACTGATCAAGGTGCCTTCGGCCTGCAATACCTGGTTCGCGATGGCGGAGATTCTGTGTGGTGAATTCGATGGCGAGATCCATGTCTCGCTGGGGATGACGACGCCGGAGGAGACGGAGGCCATCGCCGAGTTCTACGCGAAGCAGAACCGCGCGAAGGACGTGGTGCTCTACCACTGCACCTCGGGCTATCCGGTGAGTTTCGACGATGTGAACCTGCTGGAGATTCCGGCGCTCGTAGAGACCTATGGCAACACGGTGAAGGGCATCGGTTTTTCGGGGCATCATCTCGGCTTCGCGGTGGACATCGCGGCCTATGCGCTGGGGGCGCGTTATTTCGAGCGGCACTTCACGCTGGACCGCACGCAGAAAGGCACGGACCACGCGGCTTCGCTCGAGCCTGACGGGATGCGGCGGCTGCAGCGCGATCTGTTGGCCACGGCGCGCGCGATGAAGGTGAAGCCACAGGACATTCTCGAGGTGGAAGCGCCGCAGCGCGAGAAGCTGAAATGGGATCGTAACGCATGAGCCTCGTGGCGCTGGTACCCGCGCGCGGCGGTAGCAAGGGCATCCCCGGGAAGAATATCCGGCCGCTGCTGGGCAAGCCGCTGATCTATTGGGTCTGCCGCGCGGCGCAGGACTGTGCGTCCGTGGACGCGGTATATGTCGCCACGGACGATGACGGCATCGCGGGCGCGGTGCGCGGGCTGGGCCTGAGCAAGGTGCAGGTCATCGGGCGGGATCCGGCGACGGCGACGGATGCGGCCTCGACGGAGTCGGTGCTCTTCGACTTTGCGGAACGCGTGGACTTCGATCACCTGGCGCTGTTGCAGGCGACCTCTCCCCTGCTCACGGCGGCGGATCTGGAGGCGGGCTGTCAGGCGGTGTTGTCCGGCGCGTGCGACAGCGCGCTGAGCGTGGTGCGGCAGACGCGCTTCCGCTGGCGGCAGTCGGAGGATCGGCTTGCCACGCCGGAGAACTATGACCCGCAGCAACGTCCGCGGCGGCAGGATGCCGAGGGTTTCCTGGTGGAGAACGGCGCGTTCTACATCACCAGCCGGGAGCGTCTGCTGGCGGATCGCTGCCGTATCGGCGGGCGCATTCGCGCCATCGAGATGCCGGAAGACACCTACTTCGAACTGGACGACTGGGCGGACTGGACGATTATCGAGGGTCTGCTGTCGCGGCGGCTGCGCGGCGCGGAGCCGGACCTGGATGCGCGGATACAAAAGATCAAGATCGTGCTGACCGACCTCGATGGTTGCCTGACGGACGCCGGGATGTACTACTCGGAGAACGGCGACGAGCTGAAGAAGTTCAACACGCGCGACGGCAAGGCGATGGACCTCCTCCGGGACGCGGGTATCCTGCGCGGCATCGTGACGCAGGAAGACCGTGAACTGAACGCGCGCCGCGCGGCGAAGCTGAAGGTGGACGAGATCCACCAGGGCGCGAAGGACAAGGTCGCCGTGATTGAGGGCATCCTGATGCGGCACGGGCTCACCTGGGAAAACCTCGCGTACCTCGGGGACGACCTCAACGACTTGCCGGTGGTGCAGCGCGCGGGGCTGAGCGCCTGTCCGGCGGACGCCGTATCCACGCAGGTGCGCGGCGCGGTGCACCTGCACCTGAGCACGCCCGGCGGATCGGGCGCGTTGCGTGAGTTCGTCGAGCGTATCCTGACGGCGCGCGGGGCGTAGCGCAGGCGGCCGTTTCACCCTTGCGTTTCTTACGGCCGGGTGGTCTACTATCTACGGTTATCGAACTACCTCAAAAGGAGTACTCCGTGAACATTCTCGATCTCATTGGCGACATCATCGACATCTCCGTTTCCATCTTCCTCACGGTGCTGGATGCATTCCTGTCGATCTTCGGAATTTGATTCTGCACGAAACGAAACGCGGGCCGGATTCTTGGTGAATCCGGCCCGCGTTGTTGTTTGTACTGGTCTGGGGCTTAGGGGATGACGACCCAGGCGCCGGGCTGGCAGGCGCCGCCGAGCTTCTGGCCGAGGGGGCTGGATTTCACTTCGTCGAATTCCTTGCCGCCGGCGGGGAGTTGGACAGCTTCGCCGGACTTGGCGCGGTTGAGGTGTTCCATCGCGTAGACGGTTTCGATGGTGCCGACGTTGACGTCCTGGTCTTCGCTGTTGAGGCGGGCGATTTCCTTGTAGAGGGCCTTGCGGTCCTTGTTGTCGTCGGCGATGACCTTCTGCGCCTCGTTCTTCTTGGCGTCGTCGGCGAGGTCAGCGCAGTCGCGCAGTTCGAGGTAGCCGCGGTTGCTCTCACCGGCGCAGCCGCTCTTCTTGAGTGCGTCGACGGCGGCGTTTCGGTCACGCATGCGGGTGGCGATTTCCTTCACCATCGGGGAGACGGTGTTGAGTTCGGCGGCGTAGGCCTTGGGCATGGGGTCGAGGGCGTCGATGGCGCGCTGGAACATGGAGTTCGACCCGGCGGTCTCGGCGACGGGCAGCGAATCACTCGTGCCTTCGATAAAGTTGAGCACGTCGGAGGCCTGCTCCTGGATGTGGCGGATGTCCAAGGTAACGTGGATGTCCATTTCCTTGGGTATAACGACACAGCCCACGATGGCGAAGGCCAGAGCAGCGGCTGTAAGAATTTTACGCATGGCTGGATCTCCCTGTTTACGAACCAGACGACTCCCCTATGGGCCGTATTCAATTCATTTTACTTGCGGGCAGGGCCGCAAGCGAATTCTTTTTACTCTTGCCGCGCGCGAAGTGCGGCGAGTATTGCTTCGGGGTCGGCGGCGATGGCGACGGTGAGATTCAGGTCGGAACTTTCGAGGCGGGCCTCGCCGCCGACGCGGCCGTCGTCCTGCAGATTGAGGGTGAGCGCGGCGCGATCGAAGGGGCGCTGCGGCGCGTCGCCGAGCATCTTCTTGAGAACCTTATCCATGACGCGATCGGACATGGCGCCGCCCTCCTGCGACTTGAGCAGGTCTTCGACGATCTCGCGGTTGAGGCTGAAGTCTTCGGTGGATTCGAGGTCGACCTCCATCGCGGTGATGCCGGTGGGCGTGAGCGCAGCGGAGACGCTGCCGTACACCTTGCCGGTCAGCTCGACCTGGGGTGGCTCGAACTCTTCGGTGAACACGGCGAGATCGATCTGCTCGCCGGTGGCCTTGACGGTGGCCTGCAGGGTTTCGCTGCCGAGATCGGCGGCGATGGTGGCCACGACGTTGCCCGCGAAGAGCTTGGTGCGCAGGCCTTCGAGGGTGATGGTGGTGCCCTTGCACTGGACCTCGCTGTTGAGGTCGTGGAGGGTGGTGCCGGCGGCTTCGAGTTCCTCGACGGCGACCGTGCCGCCGCCGTCCATGCCGCCGTCGTAGGCGAAGGCAAGCTGGGCCTCGACGCCCCGGAGGACGGAGAGGGTGTTCGGCAGGATGAGGGTGGTGGCGGCAAGGGCGGCCTCGACGCCGGCGCGCGGCTGGCCGCCGGCGACCTGGAGGTCTTTCAGGGCCACGGTCATCTCGGCGTCGGCGCCGGCGAGGTATTCGCGGGCGACGAGCAGGGCGAGATCGGTCTCGACGTTCACGGCGGTCGCTTCGAGGACGGGCTTGTCGCCGAAGGTCATGCCGAGGGTGTTCGCGCGGATGCTCGTACCGGCCATGAGCGCGACATCGAGCGGGGCAATGGTCGCGCGCGCCGCCGCGGGTTCGTAGGTCAGGACACCGGTGAGGGTGCTTTCCGTGCCGTAGGGCAAGAAGAGGTCGCCGTAGCCCAGGGTGTCGCCGACGGCCTTCAGATTGTTCAAGAGGACCTTCTTGCCGTCCCAGCCGAGGCGGGCATTCAGCGTCGCGGTGCCGTGGAGCTCGCGCATCCCGAGGGCCGCGCCGGCGTAATCGAGGTCGAGGTCCGCACTGAGCCCGCCGGAGACGTTGCGGGGATCGGTCGCGAAGGCGGCGTTCTTAACGCTCAGGTTGCCGATTTCGCCGAACCCAAAGTTGAGGTTGAGGTCGCGCAAGGCCTTCGAGGCCAGGCCGTAGCGTCCGCCGCCGGAGGCCTGGACGGACAGGGCGTTGCTGCCGAGCCCGGCGATGGTTCCATCGAGTTTGAGGCTAAGCGGCAGGTCGTCGTTCGTGATGGGGCCCGCGTGGATGTCGCCGCTCAAGATCGCATCGATGTCGCTCAGGGCTTCGCCCTGCCACATGCGGTACCACGCGCCGATGGGGGTCTGCTCCAGGTGTACCTTGGCATCGCCGAGGTTGGCGCCGGTGCCGGAGAACTCGACGCGCGCGGTGCCGCTCGCCTGGGCGAGCAGCATGCCGGTGTATGTGGACGCCATGAGGTCGCCGCTGTTCAGTTCGATGCGCCATTCGGACTGGATCTCCGGCGCGGTGCCGCCTTCGCTTTGAAGCTGCGGGGTGGTTTTGAGGCTGCCCGTAAGCACGTCCTTGGCGCGGGCGACGTCACCATCGAGCTGCACCGCGGCAAGCGCGGGCCAGAGGTCGAGGCTTTCGCGGTAGGCTTCGGGCAGGGCGGCGCGCATGGCTTCGATTTCCCAGGTGCCGGTTGCCACCTTGGCCCGGAAGGCGTCGGGGGGACCAGCGGCCTCCACCGTGAGCGCGCCGCCAGGCGTGAGTTCGAGTTCGGCGGTGAAGGTGTCTTCGGCGCCGCCGAGTGCGCCGGAGAGCGCGAGCACGGCGTCGCCCTGATAGTAGGTCTGCGCGTCATCGCCCACGACCACGCCGAGGGCCTCGCCGCGCAGGCTGGCCGCATCGAGGTGGAGGATGTCGTTCTCCACGGCGCCCTTGAATGCGGCACCGGATACGTCGAGCGAATCGAAGTGCAGGGGCACACCCGCGAGATCGCGGAGAAGACGACCCCAGAGCGCCTGGGTGAAGGCGGCTTCGCGCACGTCGATGTCGAAGGCGGTGGTGGTCTCGCCGAGTTGTAGCACGGCGGACGCGTCCACCGCGGCGAGCTCGTCAAGTTTCAGGGTGCCTTCCACGCTCAAGTCGCCGCCTTGCCGATCGAGGGCGAGGTCTACGGCGCCGTTGAGCGGGCTTTCCCCGACGACGCCTTCAAGACGCCACTGGCCGGTGACGGCGGGGGCGGAGAGCTTGAGGCTGGAATGTTCTTCCGTTTCCAGTGCGCCGGTCACGGTGAGTCCGCCGAGTTGCAGATCCCAATCGGGCGCGCTGGCCTGGATCGCGACGGGCGCGAGGGTAAGTTCGCGCGGCATGAGCATCATGGGGTCCATGCCGGATGCGGGGGCCGTGAGGAAGTCGACCAGGAACGCGAAGTTTCGCGTGCCGTCCGCATCGCGGAGCAGGGCGATGCGGAGATCCTCGGCGTTAAGCCGGTTCACGTAGCGACCGTCCTCGGGGAAGAGCGCGTAGTCGATGGTGACCGACTCGGCGGAAATTGCGGGGGGCTTCGTGGGGTCTGTGGCCGGTTGTGCGACCCGCAGCTGATCGAGCGCGATACCGCCGATCAAGTCCGCGGAGAGTAAGCCGACCTCCGCCTTCAGCGTCGACGTGAGCGCTGACCGCACGAGCGTGCGCTGGAGCGTTGCGCCGAAGACGAGGCAACTAAGTACGGGCGCCAGCAGCAGCACCAGCACGACGACCAGACAACCGATGCGGCGGCCGCGTCCCTGTTTTGCCGCGGCGTCCTGCATCAGGGGGTATCCACGACTTCGATACGGAGATTGCCGATGATGGGAATCAGACGCGCCTGCTGGAAGAGGTCGCCTTCGGCCAGCTTGATATGGGTGGTATCGGCGAGGGGCTGGTTAAAGGTGGGGTCGACATCGATCCAACGGCCGATCCAGACTTTGGCCCACTGATGAAAATAGAAGCCGCGCTGCACGCCGTCGACATAGACGAGGCCGGCGACCTCGCGCGCGGGCAGGCCGGCTGCGCGGGCGAGCGCGATGAAGAGCACACTGTGCTCGGTGCAATCGCCCTCGAGATGATCAAGGACCTCGACCGCATTGGAGAGTCGCGCGGAGAAGGCGCTGCGCATGTTGGCGTTGACCCAGTTGCAGAGCTTGCGCGCAATGGTGAAACTGTCGGTCTCCCCGCCGACGATCTCCTCCGCCTTCGCCACGATGTTGGGGTGGTCGCTCTGCACGTAGAGGGTGGGCTGGAGCCACTGCCGGACCTCGGCCTCGGTGATTGGCAGGGATTCCGGCTCGAAGCCTTCCAGGGTGGGCAGGGTGGCGTGGAAGCGGAAACCATTCTCCACCGCCGCGATATGCTGGCGGCTGTCGCTGAAGAGATGATCATCGTCAAGCGGGCCGCGCAGGAGCAAGGTCAGTTCCTTTCGCCGGCGCGGATCGGGGATTGCGTCTTCGACCAGGGCGGCATTGGATACGATGACGTCGTTGCTGTAGTTCACGTCGCGGGCCTGTTCCTCGGGTTCAAGGCGCATCGTGATGATGCCGGCGACCACGTCTTCCAGGGTTTGCCCGGATTCCGCGACCCAGGTGGTGGAGTCGATGCCCATGACGTCAAGGGTGGAATCGATCTTGTAGACCTGCGTGGGCACGCCGTCGAAGACCCGCCCCTCGATGGCGGTGATGGTGCTGACCCCGGAGATCTCCTTTTCGTACATCGGTTCAAAGAGGGTGTACGCGATGGAGTCGCCAATGGAGGGATTGGTACGGACCCACCGTGCATGCTTGACCGAATCCACAAGCCGCTCCCGCGGGCGCGGCAGATCGGAGGTCTTCTCATTGCCGCCGAGGACACTCACGAGGTGCATGGTGTCGCCGTCGACCTTTGCGTCGAAGCGCGATGCGCCGGAGGGATCATTGACTTCCGACTGGATACTGATGAGGCTGCCGTCCGGCGCGTAGCGACGTTCGGAGAGGATACGCATGTCCTGGCGCGCGCCGACCATGTTCACCTTGAACTGGGCCTCTTCGGAGACGGTGACGACGCCGTCGTCGTCGCGGGCGATCCGGTTCACGGCAAAGCCAGTCTTCTGCCCGTTGAGGTACAGTCCGTACCAATTTTCGCCGAGCAGGGGCTCGATATCGACATCGTCAGCAAGGAGGGGCAGCGCGACGAAGAGTGCGGCTGCGATCAGGGCAATGCGTTGCATGATGGGCTTCCAGGTACGTTTGGGTTTATTGTACTTTACGGCGACGGCATCCGCCATGTGGGCCTAGACGACCACCGGCGGCGCACATTCACGGAGCCAGTGCTCGAGCATCAACAGGGCCCACAACCGGTGCCCATGGTTTTCGCGTCCGGCGCTATGATCGGCGAGCAGCCCGGCGATGGCGAGTGGATCCAGGAAGGCGTTGCAGCGGGCATCCGGCGCGCCCGCGGTATCGAGAAAATGCGAACGCAGCGGGCCGCGAAACCAGCGGTCGATGGGCAGGGCAAAGCCCCGTTTCCGCTGGCCGAGCAGGTAGTGGGGCAGACGCGCCTGCAGGCTGCGCTTGAGTACACGCTTGGAGACGCGGTC
>JAUIKJ010000027.1 GCA_030430835.1 Candidatus Hydrogenedentota bacterium | reverse complement strand
ACCGCAAGCGCATGGCGACCTCGGGGGCGGGCCGTCGCTGGCGCATCATGCTCTCCGCGATGGCCGGGGCGACGGCTGTCTACGGCATGCTAGCAGGCAGTTACTTCGGGGTCAGTCCGTCGCCGGGTTCCCGGCTGGATCGCTGGCTCATGCTGCCCTGCATCATTTCGATGCTCTCGTAGTCGTGTTCCTCGAGCCAGGTACGCAGGTCGGTATGCACGCGCACGAGGTGATCGATGCCGCGTTGCAGCAGGGCCGAGGTCATCATGGCAACGTTGGCGCCGGCCATCATGCACTTGATGACGTCGAGGTGGGTGTGGACGCCGCCGGTGACGGCGAAGTCGGTCTGGACCCGGCCGTGAAGTATGGCTACCCAGCGCAGGCGAAGGCGGAGTTCTTCGGAGGTGCTGAGGCGCAGGTTGGGCACCACCTCGAGGGCTTCGAGATCGAAGTCGGGTTGGTAGAAGCGGTTGAACATGACGAGGGCATTGGCGCCGGCCGCCTCGAGGCGGGCCGCCATGTTTGCAAGGTTGCTGAAGAAGGGGCCAATCTTGACGGCTACGGGGATCTTGACGGATTCCTTGACCTCGCGCACGAGGTCGCAGTACATGGCCTCAACTTCGGCGCCGGTCATGTCGGGGTTGGTGGGGATGTAGTATTCGTTTAACTCGAGGGCGTCGGCACCGGCCTCTTCCATATATTGCGCGTAGCGCAACCAGCCGCCGCGGGAGACACCGTTGAGGCTGGCGATGATCGGGATGGAGACGGCCTCTTTCGCCTTGCGGAGGTGTTCGAGGTATTGCTCGGGACCCAGGCGGTAGTCGTCCACGGCGGGAAAGTAGTCGAGGGCTTCGGCGAAACTGTCGGCCCCTTGCAGCAGGTGCCGGTCGAGTTCCTGGCTCTCGATGTTGATTTGTTCTTCGAAGAGGGAGTGCAGTACGACCGCCGCGGCCCCCGCGTCTTCGAGTTGGCGGATGGCATCAAGCCGGGCGCAAATCGGCGAGGCGGAGGCCACGAGGGGACTCTTCAACGCCAGACCGAGATAGCTGCTTCGCAGGTCGCTCATCCTTCTTCTCCTTCACGGGCCGTCTGTTCGGCGGCCTTGGCCCCAGGCATGGAGGCCATGTAGCTGTACATGTCCCAGCGCGCGGCGACGTCGGCCTCGGCCGCCTTGAGGAGTTCACGGGCGGTGTCGGGAGCGCTGCGCACGAGCATCTTGTAGCGGGTTTCGTTGTAGATGTATTTGTCCAGGGGCACCTTGGGCGCCTTGGAATCGAGTTGGAAGGGATTCTCGCCGACGAGGGTCCGGTCGGGGTTGTAGCGGAAGAGCGGCCAGTGCCCGGAGTCGACGGCCAGTTTCTGCTGGTCCATGCCAAAGGCCAGGTTGTAGCCGTGCGCAATACAGTGCGAGTAGGCCAGGATAAGGCTGGGACCCTCGTAGGCCTCTGCTTCGCGGAAGGCGCGCAGGGTCTGGGTATCGTTGCCGCCCATGGCCACGCGCGCGACGTAGGCGTTGCGGTAGTTCATCGCGATCAGGGCGAGGTCTTTCTTTGCCGTGCCCTTGCCTGCGGCGGCGAACTTGGCCACGGCCGCGCGCGGTGTGGCCTTGGAGCATTGGCCGCCGGTGTTCGAGTAGACCTCGGTATCGAGCACGAGAATATTCACGTTTCTGCCGGAGGCCAGCACGTGGTCCAGGCCGCCATAGCCGATATCGTAGGCCCAGCCGTCCCCACCGACAATCCAGACGACCTTGCGAACGAGCTTGTCCGCGAGGCTTTCCAGGTCGCGCGCTTCCAGGCTGTCCATGGCGTGCAGGGCCGTCTTCAGTTGCGCAACCCGCTCACGCTGCGCATTGATCCCGGCTTCGGTTGTCTGCTCGGCCGCGAGCAGCGCATCCACCAGAGCCTGGTCCAGTTTCGGCGCGAGGTGGCGCAGCACGGTCTTGGCGTGGGCTTCCTGCATGTCGAGACAGGCCCGCATGCCGAGACCGAATTCCGCGTTGTCTTCAAAGAGTGAGTTGGCCCAGGTGGGCCCACGACCGGCACCGTTCACGGTGTAAGGCGTGGTCGGGAGGTTGCCGCCGTAGATTGAGGAGCAGCCCGTGGCGTTCGCGATGTACGCGCGATCCCCGAAGAGCTGGGTCATCAGCTTGATGTAGGGTGTCTCACCACAGCCGGCGCACGCGCCGGAGAATTCAATCAGCGGTTCAAGCAACTGCACGTCTTTAACGAGGTTGTGGTGAATTTGATCCCGGTCCATGTTCTCAAGGGATTCGAAAAAGTCCCAGTGCTTCACTGCCGCCTCGCGCAGCGGCGCCTGCGGGGTCATGTTGATGGCCTTGAGACGGACCTCGCGTTTGTTTTTCGCCGGGCAGACTTCGACACACAGGCCGCAGCCGGTGCAGTCCTCGGCGGCCACCTGCAGGGTATAGGCCTCGTCCTTGTGTTCTTTCCATTTCGGCGTGGTGGAAAGGAAGCCGGGAGGCGCATCGGTCAAGGCGTCCTTCGGCACAATCTTCGACCGGATTACGCTGTGCGGGCACACCATCACGCATTTGCCGCACTGGATGCAGACCTCGGTATCCCATACGGGGATTTCCTGCGCGATATTCCGCTTTTCCCATTGAGTTGTGCCGGTGGGGTAGGTCCCATCGACGGGGAGGGCACTCACGGGCAGCAGGTCGCCTTCACCGGCGATCATGCGTCCGGTCACGGCCTGCACAAAGGCGGGTGCCGCTGCGGGTACGGGCGGCAACAGGTCGAAGCCGCTGTCGGCCGCGGAAGGCACGGGTACCTCGTGCAGGTTGGCCAGGCTGCTGTCGACTGCATCCCAGTTCTTCTGAACGATAAGCTCACCGCGCTTGCCGTAGGTCTTCTTGATGGCGTTCTTAATCGCGGCGATCGCATCGTCCGCAGGCAGCACGCCGCTAATGGCGAAGAAGCAGGTCTGCATCACCGTGTTGATGCGTCCGCCCATGCCGGCGTCCCGCGCTACCTTGACCGCGTCGATCACGTAGAACTTCAGTTTTTTCGCGATAATCTGGGACTGAATGCTTCGGGGCATTGCCGCCCAGACGGTCTCCGGCGGATGCGGACTGTTGAGCAGGAAGGTGGCGCCTTCTTCCGCCAGCTTCAACACGTCGAAGCGGGACAGGAAGGAAAACTGGTGGCAGGCCACGAAGTTCGCGCGGCTGATCAGATAGGTGGATCGGATGGGGCGTGGCCCGAAGCGCAGGTGCGAGGTGGTCATGGATCCCGACTTGCGCGAGTCGTAGACGAAATAGCCCTGGGCGTAGTTGTCGGTACTTTCGCCAATGATCTTGATCGAGTTCTTGTTGGCGCCCACGGTGCCGTCCGCGCCAAGGCCGTAGAACACGGCACGAACCGTCTCGGCATCTTCCGTGCTGAAGTCCGGATCGTAGTCCAGACTCGTGTGCGTGACGTCGTCGTGAATACCGACCGTGAAATGGTTCTTGGGGCTGTCCTTCGCGAGTTCGCGGAAGATACCCTGAATCATGGCGGGGGTGAATTCCTTGGAAGACAGGCCATAGCGGCCGCCGACAATCCGCGGCGTGGTGGTGAATCGGGGCGCGGCCGAGGCCTGCGCCTCGGCGATGGCGGTGAGCACGTCCTGATACAGGGGCTCGCCGAGACTCCCGGGTTCCTTGCAGCGGTCGAGAACGGCCATCGCCTGGGTGCTGTCCGGCAGGGCCGCCAGCAGGCGATCTGCTGGAAAGGGCCGGTAGAGGCGAAGTTTGAGCAGGCCAACCTTCTCGCCCGCGGCATTCAGCGCGGCGATGGTCTCCTCCGCGGCTTCCGCGCCGGACCCCATAATCACGAGGACCCGGTCGGCATCGGGTGCGCCGCTGTAGTCGCAGCAGTGGTACGAGCGTCCGGTCAGTTCACCGAACTGGTCCATCAAGTTTTGGACGATTTCGGAACAGGCCAGGTAGTAGGGGTTTACCGTTTCCCGCGCCTGAAAGTACACGTCCGGGTTCTGGGCCGTACCCCGAATGACGGGTTTGTCCGGCGTCAGCGCGCGGTCGCGGTGTTCCTGAACCCGGGCGTCGTTGATCATCGCGCGGATCGTTTCGTCCGGGAGCGCGTCGATTTTCGCGACCTCGTGCGAGGTGCGGAAACCGTCGAAGAAATGCATGAAGGGTATGCGCGATTCCAGGGTAGCGGCATGCGCGATCAGCGCGAGGTCCTGGGCTTCCTGCACCGAGTTTGAACACAGCATGGCGAAGCCCGTGCCGCGCGCCGACATCACGTCGCTGTGGTCACCGAAGATGGAAAGACCCTGCGCGGCAAGGGAACGCGCCGCAATGTGAAAAACCGTCGGCGTGAGTTCACCGGCGATCTTGTACATGTTGGGAATCATCAAGAGCAGCCCCTGAGACGCGGTGAAGGTCGTCGTTAGCGCCCCGGCCTGCAGCGCGCCATGTACGGCACCCGCAACCCCGGCCTCGCTCTGCATCTCAATAACGTGCGGGGTCGAGCCCCAGATATTGTCGCGGTGTTCCGCGCTCCACTGATCGGCCCATTCTCCCATGGGGGATGAGGGGGTGATCGGGTATATCGCCACCAGTTCACTGACCGCGTGCGCGATACGCGCGACGGCCTCGTTGGCATCGAGGGTTCGAACGTTGGCACTCATCTGCGGTACTCCCAGTATCTTGTCGATCACAGTGCGGACGGCGGCGTCCGGCGGGCTAGTTCATTCCCAGCGCTTCGAGAATGGCTGGCTCCGGCTCGTCCCAGGCGAGCACATCGTGGCACATGGCGCAATCCTGACGGATCGCGTTGCCCGCTGGACTCGTGTGCGCATCATCGTGGCAACGAAAACAGCCCGGCGAGTCGATATGGCTGTCGTGAACGGGATAGGTCCCCCACTCGATCTTCATGCTGGGAAAGACGTTCTGCGAGAAGATGGCCTGCAGTTCCGCGATCGCGGTGTTCACCGCGCCATCGGCATTCTCGATTGCGGCGGGCGGATTGTCCGCGTAGTACTGCTGCAGCTGCGTGGCGATAAGGCCGGCGGGATCGTCGGCCGTGGCCGCAGCGTTCAAGGCTTCGAGCCCGGCGCTCTTGATGCCCGGCAGCCCCGTGTCGATCCGGCCCGCGTGCAGCGCGGCATCGATCGCAGGTCCCGGCATCTCGAAAGTATGGGCCGGCCGGTTGTGACAGTCGATACAGTCCATGCGGCGCATGGCCGCGTCGGCGACCGCCTCGGGATCCCCCTCGAAGCCATCGGCCGCGTAGTTCGTCACGGTACCGTCTGCTTCGCGCACCCGGACCAGCGCGATCTCTTCTCGAGATTCGTCCGTGGCGAGGAAGCGGATGTCCCGGTCTGGGTCGTTGTGATAGCCGTGAATGCCCTGACCCTGATCACCGAGATGCAGCAGCATCGCCGTGGTGAGCTCGGTATTGTCGTCGTCTTCGGCGTATTTCGTGATCAGCTTGAGTTTGTCGCCGGTGCTCTGCTCGCCTGCGTGGCATTCGCCGCAGATTTCTCGTGCAGGACGGAAATTGTGTACCGGCGTGGGGATGGGGCGCGCGTAGCTGTTGGTCATCAGGGAGACGACCTGACGGACGCCGGAGAGCTTCGCCTCAACATAGGACTGTGCGCCGGAGCCGATGTGGCATTCAACGCATCGTACCTCGGCGTGGGGTGAATGGTCGTAGCCGATGAACTCGGGGTGCATCACCGAGTGGCAGGCGGCGCCGCAGAACTGGTTCGACTCCATGTAGACGACACCTTCGTAGGTGACGGCGGAGAGCACGAAGAGATTCAGCAGGCTGAAGGTGGCGATCAGCACGACGGCGCGGCGCACCTGCGGCCGTTTCAGATCAATGACGAAGGTATAGGGATCCGCCCCCGCTTCGCGGCGCTTCGCGCCCCAGATCCGGTCATAGATCAGTCCAATCGGAATCAAGAGCAGGCCCAGCACGAAAAAGCCGGGCAGCATCAAAAAAGTAATCAGCCCCACGTACGGCGCATTGGCGATGCCGAAGAGCCCCAGAAACAGGAGCAGCGCCACGAAGAACGCACTCAGGGTGGTCAGGCTGGTGCCAGCGATGGTGATCGCATTGCGCGCAAGCAACACGGCCGCCGCCGCCGCCCACCCGCTGATGCGAGCGAACATAGTATTCCCTTTCTATGGCGCAGTGCGCCGGCGGTCGGTGTACCGGTTATGGCAACAACGCGTGCATCGCGTCGACGGCAAACTCTGTACCCGGGCCGTGACACACCGCACAAGATTCAACTTGGGTCTGCGGGTCCGTGGCGAGCACCGCGTGCACGTTCGAAAGCAGGCCGTCGTGGCAGGAGGTGCATGCCGCTCGCTCCGGCTGCACTTCTTCGACAACCTCGCCATCCAGCGCAATCATGGTAGAAAGCGCCTCATCGGGAAGCGGCAGGTCTACCGATCCGTCCACGTGGCAGATACTGCATTCCTGCTGCAGACCCGGGAAACGCACATGCGTAAAGTCGTGCGGGATACTCCCAAAGCCATAGACCGTGTAGTCGGATGTGAGGTCTTCACCGCTGTGAATGCGATGGATCATGTCCTTGAAGTTGATGGTCTCCGGCGGCAATTGGTCCGCGGGACGGCGTGTGACGTCAGTGGCATTGACGTTGTGACACATCACGCACAAGTTTGTGCCGACGCGCAGGTCGCCATGGAAGCGAATCTCGTCGTGGCAGGCGTTGCATTTTGCCTCGTCGATGATCGGGCGACGTGCCTCGACCTCGCCTTTGGCAAGGGTAAACATGGTCAGGCCGTTGGTGGACGTACCCTGTGCGTAGCTTTCGCCACGGAACTCAAACTCGCGACGTCCTTCCAGCGCCACCGCAAAGGTGTCTTCCGAGTTCGGCAGGAGGGCGTCGAAGGTGTAGGTATGCGTGCCGTCCGGGTTGCTCGTGAGGGTACCCTGCGGGCCACCGAATCCGGTCTGAATGTTCTCCCGGATGTTCACTTCGTACTCAGGCACCGGATAGGCCACCGTGGCGGCGACGATGTCGAGCACGGAGAGGTCTTCGATCAGCGTACCGTTCTTGTCCTCGGCGATGAAGTCGACAATGAGGGAATACCCGCCTTCAACCGGCACCGTGTTCACGGCGAGAACGTCGAGGGCGAGGCCCGGCGCGCTCGGGCTTTCGGTTGGCAGCATGTGGGCCTCAAGAATGGGCGCCACCGCAGGGGCTTGCGGCTTGTGGCAGACTGCGCAAAGGGCGTCATCCACCTGCTGGCCCGCGGTGTGGTTTGTGAAGCCTTCCGGCGTCTGGAAAGGATCGCCGAACCAGGTACGATCATGGCACGAGGCGCAGCCCGCAAGCGTGGGAGATTCCAGGTGCGCGTTGGATTGCGGCGCGGCGCCGTCGTGGCAGACGGTGCAGTTACGGATATCCTGCGAGAACACCACATCGGAATAGTCGTGCACGGTGTTGCGGAAGCCGACAATCTGATAGGGCTCGCCGTCCTGCACGCTGGGCAAGCCCACGCCACGGTGAATCTTGTGGATCATCTCGGCCATGTCGAGGGAGTTGCCGGACTGGCCGTCGAAGCTCTGGCCGTTGTGGCACATGATGCAAAGGGGCACTTCGCGGCGAATGTCCCCATGGACCGAAAGGCGCGTGTGACACTTGTTGCAGGTTTCCGTGGAAACGATATCACGTGTCTCGACGGCCTTGCCGCCGTCGGGGCGGAAGGGGTGGATCAGATTGAACTTGTAGGTTTGACCGTCGACAAAGTAAACGCGCTGGAACTGTCCTGCGAGTTGATGCGACATCGTGGGATCGAAGTCCTCGGGGAGGACCGCCGCGAACTTGTAGGTATAGGTACCATCATCGTTGTAGCTTAGGCCGGAGACCCGGGCGCCATCGTAGTCGGCCTGCAGGGCTTCATCCCCGGAGTTCGGGATGCCATCGGGATCCTCGGTGCGGGTGGTGTAGCTGGCATAGCGGGCCGTGCTGCCGGGTGCCGGTGCCTCGAGCTTGGCAAGGATCAGGCGGGCATCGCTCAGTTCACTCAGGGCAATACGGTTGCCGTCTTGGTCCGTGATGTTAAGGACCACTTCGACCCGGCCATCCATCGGCACAACCACCTCTTCGACACTCACCTGGATACCGGGTGCAAAAGTCGTCGGCGGCGGAAGCACTTCGCCCTCGCCCTCGCCTTCTCCTTCGCCTTCGCCGGGAGGTGGCGGACATCCGGCCAGTGTGGCCGAAAGCACCAGCACAGCGAACACGCCCGCCCACTTACGCAAGATTGTGATGTCCATGGTCACGAGCCTTCCTTCCGTTCGTACGACGTGTCGCCATTCCGGGAATATACCGGTAGTTTAATCTGTTCCCGTTTGGGGCGAGATTTGAATTTATTGTTTCTCCACAACAAAATCTAGCACAAGGCCGACGGGTTTGCAACCCATTTCATTTCAATTCATTAACAAAAACGGCATCAAACGGTCATATCCGGCCCACGCGACCAGCCCTGTCCGCAGTTCCGTTTTGGGGCTATAGCGTTATCGTTGCCCGGTCTAGTCGACCGGATACTGTCCGTCGTACTTCTCTTCCAGCACTCCTTCGGGGTAGTCGTGGGCGATCTTGGCCCAGGCCTGCGCGTAGTCGAATCCAGTCGTCTCGCCGCTATCCAGCGTGTAACGATCCGCCTTCCACGTGGGGCTCGAGTCGTTGTGACAGCCGCGGCAGGTCGCCTCGTCCGGCACGACCATGTGCGCAAGAATGTCGATGTCGGCAATCGCGGCCGGCTTGAACTTGAGGGTCTTGGCGTCCTTGAGGTGCTCCGACATCGGGCCGTGGCAACTCTCGCACTGGACGCCCTCGGTCAGCTTGATCTTGGAGGGGGCGCTTGCTGTCGCCGCGTCGTACCCGGTGACGTGGCACTTGAGACACTCGGGCGCTTCATGCGGCGGCTTGGTCAGGCCCACGCCTTCGGCCACGGATTTCGCGGCGTCCGACTTCAGGGTCTCCAAGGCCTTGGCGTGATGCATGCCCTGCCACTTGCCGAACTGACCGCCTTCGGCGTCGTTGTTGTGACACATCTTGCATTGGCTGTTGCCAACATACTCGCGTCCGGCGGCACTGTCTGGAAGTTGGGGCTGAGCTTCCGCCGGGCGCAGGCTGCCTGCGACCAACACCACGGCCGCCACCACGGCGGCCATCCCCATGCAAAACTTCTGACTTGCCTTGGTCATCGCTGAAACTCCAAGCGTTTGAATTAGCGTCGATATCATATTAGCGCAAATTACGCGATTCGTAAACAACTATGCTTAACTTACGTATTGCATGCATGCTTAGCGATGGCAGACCGAACAATGCACCGTGCTGTTTCGGGTGTGTGGCGCGAGTTGCGGCAGGCCACCGGGGTGGCAGCGCGCGCAGTCGGGCGGGAAGATCGCCGCGCTATGCGGTGACGGCCCGGCAGACTCATGCCGAATCTCCTCGTGACAGACGGTGCAGTTGTTGTTCTCGGGCGGATAATGGCAATTGGTGCAGTGTCGATTGAGCGGTGCGCCCCAGCCGGCTCGGTGCGACGCGGGCTCGCTGTGCTGATGGCACTTGATGCAGAAGTCGTCCTCGTGGCAGGCCGCGCAGCGATTGCGGTCCCAGGAGGACAGCAGGCCGTGGGTTTTCCGGCGCCAGGACAGGGTGTGATCCTGCGGCGCCTGCTGGCTGTGGCAGGTGTCGCAACTTTCCTGTTCGTCGTGACATAAGGCACAATAAGCCGCGTTAACACGCGCTTCCTGGCCGTGTACGCGCTCCCAAATCATCGGCTGATCATGGGCGATGCGTTGCCCCTGCCGATACTGCGGCACGGTCTCGGTGGATAGTTCGTTGTGGCACACGCTACAGGCATTGAGTTCGGCCGATTGCTTACCATGGCAATCCATACAGAATGGCTTAAGCGCGTTCTTCGGCAGTCCGCCATGGGGCTTGTCCGGCTCGGCGTGGCAGGTACTGCACGCCAGTTCCGCATCAATATGGGGGCCGTGAGCCCACTTGCTCTCCTCGGTCAGGCGCACAATGCGTGCGGTAACGCTGTAGTCCTCGCGGGTGTGGCAGTACTGGCACTGGGCCGCGTCTTCCTCGTTCGCGGGCAGGTTGTTTTCAAACTCGGGCACTTCGTGGCACACGGCACAGAGTTCGTGGGCCGGCATGGTCAGCACGGCGCCGTCCTCGGCCGTCACGTCGTGGCAGACCGTGCAATCGTCCATCCCCTGTTCGAGGTGAAGGCTGTGACTGAAGGTAAAACCGCGCTCGGCCGTGCTGCGTCCGCCGCCGCGGGTATCCCGCTGCTGGACGCTGGTACAGGCCGCGCCGATTAGCACGATCAGGCCCAGCGCCGCCGCGATGCGCAACACGAGGCCGGGACGAGTCAGTTGCTGTGGGTTAGAATTGAAGTTCATAAGCCGCCTGCACGCGCCAATAGGGCGCATCGGGTCCATCGTCCTGCTCATAAGTCACGCGGGCGCGGAGCGCCTGCGATTCCGCGAACTGCCACCGGCCGCGAAGGTAGGCCGAATAGATCTCTTCCCGGGTTTCTACACGCGTGGTATCCAGCAAATGCACCCCCGGCGTGAAGCCGGCGAAGATGCCGGGCACGAAGATCGTTCCGGCCTGCCGAATCCAGAGGGGCAGTGGGTTGTACTCAACGAATTCGTTGCGGTACTGCTCGTAGTCGGCACCGAACGCGATCTCGAAGTTCTCCCATTCACGGCCGATTTCACCAGTGACCACCCAGGCGCCCTCGCCCCCATCGACTTCCCACCATTCCAGGGCCATGCTCAGGTCCAGTCCCGGCCCAATCTTGGTACCGGAGAAGACGGTGGCAAGTCGCCAATAGTCGCGGTTGGCGCTATAGGCGTCGTCGGCCTCGGACGCGTGCCAGTCGCCCTCCAGGGCCACGGCCCACGTCTCGGTGATGGGGCGCTGCACGCTGAGATGGAGGTGTTGATATTCCTCCTGAGAACCGAGGACGCGGTAGTAGCCCGAAAACGCGCTGGTCTGGTCCGTCACGCGCTCGAGTTGCTGCCGGTAGTTGAGGTGGTAGCTGAGATCCAACTTCGGGAAATAGCCGGACAGATCCAGCTGAAACTCGTCCGCATCACCGTCTTCCACGAGAAACTTCGCGTGCAGCCAGTGATTCTGGCCGAAGCGCTGGTGCAGGCTCAGGGCCACGATCTGGCCATCGACTTCCGAAGCGACCTGGCGCGGGTAGCGCAGATCGAGAAGCCAGGCCCAGGGGCCGCGCCGGATGTCGTCGTTCCGGTGTTCGTCACCGTAGAAGAAGTCGATGCCCAGACGCGTGGAGGCGAAGGGGCGGTAGCCCACACCGGCGCCCAGCGCGAGATCGTCGTGCGCGTCCTCATAGATTGAGGCGCGCGCTCCGCCGTAGAGGTAGGCATCCCACACGGGCCGATACCACTTCAGGTACAGGCCATCAATACGGTTGTAGAGCGGCCCATCGAGGATTCGCTGGCGGCCGAGGCGCAATTGAGCGCCGCCGAGCACATCGTCGGCCTGCAGGTAGAGCGTGAGCAGGCGCGCCCGCACATCCGCGCTGGATGCGTTGTCGATGTCGTAGAGCAGGGACCCTCCCGCCTCGTCACCGTCGAGATCCTCGGTCATCCACAGTGCACCGCGTATCTGGAGCCGGGGCGTATTGGGCGGCTGGAGCCGAATGCTCAGCGACTGGTGCAGATCCACGTCGCTGTCCCGATCCGACCAATCGGCATCGATACCGGTCTCGAATCGGCCATCGACCCAATCGCTTTTTTCCCCCGGCGTTCCAACCGCTTCTTCGCTACCGGCTTCAGTGGTCACAGCCGCATCTACATTGGCGGGTGCGCTCTCCGCATCGTCCTGGGCATGGGCTACACCCAGGCCAATCAAGGCGAGTGCAATGATAAGTCTGCTCATTGCACCTTCTCCGGGATACCGCCGATCTGGTCGAAGAAGCGTTGCAGGACCGTGTTGTCGCTCGGATGGTCCAGGTTAAACGGCGCGCCGCTGCCGGGCACGGACGCGTCGTGGCAGCCGAGGATCCCGGCACAGGAATTCGGGGGCGGCGTCATACCCTGTGCAATCAGAGCATTGGTCTCCGCCGGCCGCAGCGTCAGCAGGCTGTGATCATGCGGCCCGCGGTCCTGATTCGTACGGCGCTGGGGCGGCAGGTGACAGGTCACGCACCGGCTTGCACCGCTTCCCGCGGGGTCTACCGGATGAAAGGCACCGGTATGAAAGTCCACCGCTTCCGGCGAGTCCAGTCCGAGGAAGAAGCTCGCGTGACATTGCTGGCAAAGCTGGTTGTTCTCCGGGGGCGCGGTGAAGGTGGCGGGCACATGGAGGTCATGACAGCCGCCACAGGTCACCGCATCCTTCGTCGCGTGGCCGCTGCGCAGAAACTCCCCGGTCTGTTGCGCGTGGCATTCGCCGCAAAGCTGAACGTAGCCGGCGTTGTCCAGGAAGCGATCGGGATCGGAGGCAAAAACGAATCCACCCGGCTTGTGGACGTTGTGGCAATCGTTGCACGACGCCGCGCCCTTTGTGAAGTGCGTTGTCATGGCGTGCCCGTCGACCGCATCCGCGTGGCAACGCGCACAAAGATCGGGCGTGGCCCCAAAGGGATCGTCACCGGGATTGTCGATCAGGATGCCGTTGCGTCCGCCCGCACGAACATGCTCCAAGCCCGGGCCATGACAGGTCTCACAGTCGATCGCGGCATGGGGCCCCGCGAAGTGGTCCCGCAAGTCGGAGGCCGTGATTCCCTTGTGGCAGGTCATACAGGTTGCGGTCCCCACGAAACGCGGATCACGCGCAGGGGTGCAGCCGTCCACGCTCGCTGCGGTACCCAGTACGAACACAGCGAGCGCAAGCGCAGCAAGGGCGGCCTGGTACAGGCGTCGCGGTGCCGCGGTCCGCACGGACTGACGTCGATAGTCCAAGATGGACAACTCCCCTCCGATTGCGAAGCCACGCGCCTACTCCCCAGTAGCGACAAGAATTACTTCGCACATTCCACTTCACTAATAGCACCTTTTCAATTCGTAATCAATACTATTTTCGTTAAGCGCGTTGAACATTTGGTGTATTGCGAAACGCACGAACCCGAGAAATCGGCCGCGCTTGTGCCCACAGGTACTGATTGCAGGGGCGACACGGAACAACGCACGCGGGGCGTCCGCGCGTCAGCCCGAAGGGGACGCACGACGATCGCTGCGACGTGAATCGTGGGGGGGGGATCAGGCGCCGAGCGCGAGGGCGCGGCAGATGTGGGAGGCGGCGCGGGACTTGTTGAGCACATAGAAGTGCACGCCGGGCACGCCGCCTTCAACGAGTTGCTCGACCTGACGCGCGGCGAAATAGACGCCTGCCGCAAACTGGCCCTCATCGTCGTCGGTGTAGTGATGCATCCGATCCACGAGCGTGTCGGGCACGCGCGCGCCGAAAAGTGTGTTGTCCGGCTTGATCTGTTCGCGGCGCACAATGGGCAATACACCCGGCACGATCGGCACGGTAATACCGGCCTTGGCACAGCGATCGCGAAAACGGAAGAAGACATCGTTGTCGTAGAAGAGCTGGGTCACCACGACATCCGCACCGGCATCGACCTTCTGCTTGAGGAATTTGAGGTCGGAATCGGGATCGAGCGCTTCGGGGTGGGTCTCGGGATAGCCTCCAACGATGATGCCGAAATCAGGAAACTCCCGGCGCACCAGCGCCACGAGTTCGTTGCCATAGGCAAGACCGCCGGGGACGGGCCGGAAGTCGGCCTCTCCCGGGGGGGGGTCGCCGCGGAGTGCGACGATGTATTGGATGCCGCGCCGCGCGGAATCCTCGAGGTAGGCGCGGAGATCGTCGGTGGTCGCGCCGA
>JAUIKJ010000026.1 GCA_030430835.1 Candidatus Hydrogenedentota bacterium | reverse complement strand
CGCGGCCGAAAGGACGAGGAGTCCGCCGCGGCCACGGCAGACGAGAAGGCCTAGCGGCGACATGAGCGGCAGCGACCCGTCAATCGTCATCTTCGGTGCGGGCGCGATCGGGTGCAGTGTCGGCGGCTGGATCGCGCCGCATGTATCGGGGCTTCGGTTTCTTGCGCGGGGCGCTGCGGCGGAAGCGCTGCGGCTGGACGGCCTGGCGATCTACCGGCAGGGCGACGAACGCAGCCGCGAGATTTTTCCCGCCGCAGTGATAGAAGACCCTGAGGAGTTGGCGACGGCCGACGTCGTGCTGCTCGCGGTGAAGACCTACCAGATCGACGCGGCGGCCGAGGCCATCCGGCCGTACCTGCGCGAGGATGCGATTGTTGTCGGTCTACAGAACGGCATCGAAAACCAGGCCCTTCTTCCCCGCCATTTCAATCGCGTAATCTATGGCATCGCGTGGTACAACGCGTGGATCGACGCGCCGGGTGTGGTGGGCTATCAGCGACGCGGGCCGCTGCTGCTGGGTACGCCGGACAACAGCTTGCGCGAAGAGACCCGGGCGCTGGCTGCGGTGCTGAACCGGGGCGTGGAGACGCTGGCGAGTGATCGCTTTCAGGATGCGGCGCACGCGAAGGTGGTGATCAATCTCGCGAATTCTTTCACGACCCTGGTTGGGCATCAGTTTCGGGAGATCAGTTCCGTGGCGCTGGTGCAGCGGATTCTTTCGAACTTGCTCTATGAGGGGATGCAGGTGTTGAAGGCGGCGGGTTTCAAGGAGCATCCGGTGCCGGGGATACCGGGGTGGCAGGTGGTGACCGCGTTGACGAAGTTGCCGCAGTTCCTGACACGGCCGATCTTCCAGAAGAACCTGCGGAAGATGGTGGTGAGCAGCATGGCGCAGGATGTGATCGTGCGCGGCGCGGAAGCGACGGAACTGGACACGATTAACGGGCGGGTGTTGGCGTTGGCGCATGCGTATGGGGTGCGGGTGCCGTATAACGAGACGGTGTACGCGCTTTGCAAGGAGCGCTTCGCGGCGGTGCCCTTCGAGCCGATGGACGTGCGGGATGTGTGGGCGGCGATTGAGAGGCGGAAGTGAAGAAGGCCACAACCCCTTCAGGGTTGTCATCCGGTAATTGCAAACCCAGGGTAGCCTCCCGTTGGTCGGCAACCCTGGGCTGGAGGGTGTAACACCTTCGGTGTAATGAAAGGCCAGGTCCGGAACGATTGGCCCAAAGTCTTCGTCGTATTGATGACGTTGTGCGCATGGCGACTCGGAAAGTGCAATCTTGAGTTAGGCCAAAGGAATACAAACATGAGCAAGCGGAAGAAGATCCTGATTGTGCTGGGGGTCATCGTGGTGGCGGTGGCGGCCTTTCCGTATGTGAAGGGTGACATGGAGAAGATTCCGATGGACGACGCGGCACGCGCGGCGCTGCCGGAGGAGTCCTTCGTGAAGTTGAGCGATGGCTACACGCGCTATGAATGGGCGGGGCCGGAGGATGGGCCGGTGGTGGTGCTGGTGCATGGATTGACCTCGCCGTCGTTCATCTGGGACGAACAGATGCAGCCGATCGCGGACGCGGGCTTTCGGGTGCTGCGTTATGACCTCTACGGCCGTGGCCACTCGGACCGGCCACGTGTGCGCTATGACGATGAATTGTATGACCGGCAACTGGTGGAGTTGCTGGACAGCCAGGGCGTGACAGGGCCGGTCCGGATGGTGGGGCTGTCGATGGGTGGGGCAACGACGATTCGTTTCGCGGACCGGCATCCGGAGCGGGTGGAACGCTTCGCACTCTTCGCGCCGGCAGGCTTCTCGCTGGACGTGCCGGTGGCGGCGAATATCCTGCGGGTTCCCGGGGTGGGCGAATGGATTGTGAAGGCCTTTGGCGACATGATTATCCAGCGGGGTGTGGCCACGCGCGTGGCGAAGGACCCGGCGATGCAGGATCGTTTCGTGGTCAAGTATCTCGACCAGATGCAGTATAAGGGCTACAAGCGCGCGCTGCTGTCAACGCTGCGGCACAACCCGCTGCAAGACCTCGGCGCGGATTATGCGCGCGTAGGCAAGCAGGGCAAGCCCTGCGCCCTGTTCTGGGGGACAGACGACGCGGTGGTGCCCTACGCGCATCGGGAACGGGTGGCGGAGGCGATTCCGGCGATTCAGTTTCACGAGATTCCGGACGCGGGGCATACAGCGAATTTCGAACGCCCGGAGCTGGTGAATCCGTTGCTGATTGCCTTCCTGACGGCGGAGTGACGTGGGGTGTCGTTCTGACGCGATTGGCGATCCATTTTGGCATTGAGCCCAAGGGTGCGCTGGTGGATTCCCGCGTTCGCGGGAATGACGGTTGGGGGCGGGGATGACGGTTGAGGTGGGGATGACGGTTAAGGTGGGATGTCGCCTCAACCAACGCGCGTGGCCCAAGATTTCTCCCTTCGGTCGAAATGACAAGGCGGGCGGTACGCCCATTGGGTATGAGATCTTCGACGACCTAGCGTAGCCGCTCCTTTATCTGCGCGGTGAGGCGCTTGGCGGTGAGCTTGCCGATGGGGGGCTTGCAGGCGACGAAGTCGAGGCGGATGGTGTTGCGGCGTGGCGGGTTCCAGGTCTCGGCGTCGGCGCAGATGATGAGGCGCAAACCGGCAGCAGCGAGGGCGTCCTCAATGGCTTCACGGGGATAGATGCGCTCGCGGATTGTGGAGGCTTCGCCGTGGTTCACGCGCACGCGCGTCTCGGCGATATTTGTGGCGCGGTCATAATCGGTTTTCCAGGTGGTGTGGAAGCCCTCGTTGTCCTCCGTCCATGCGGGGCCCTCGAAGTATTCGGTGACCATCCGCTCGGTCACGATGTCGAAGTAGAGCACGCCGCCGGGGCGCAGCGCCGTGGCGAAGGCGGCCATCGCCTCGGGGATACCCTCGTCGTCGAGAATGAAGTTCACACTGTCGAAGAGACAGGTGATGAAATCGAAGCCCTCGCGAAAGGGCAGCGCGCGGAGGTCGGCAGCCGCGAGCGGCGCGGCGGTGCGCAAACGCGCGGCGTGGAGCATGCCGATGGAGAGGTCCACGCCGCTACTGTCCCACCCGGCTCGCAGGCAGCCATCAAGAAAGCGGGCTGTGCCACAAGCGGCATCGAGATGCCGGAAGCCGCGCGGCAGATGCGTGGTCAGTTCGGTGGCGATGGTCTCCCAGCGGGTGTAGTCCACGTGGGACATGAGGGCGTCGTAGTAGCGCGCGAGCGCGCTAAAGGTGTCTTCGCGCGCCATCAGCCGCGGCGTTCCTGAATCCAGTTGAAGAAGTCCTGGGCGTCGGGGTCCATCACCTTGCCGCAAGTCATCGCCCGCTCGTGCTTGCAGCGGGCGGCGTAGTCCAGCGCGTCGTCAAAGCCGACGGTCTGCAGGCGATCCCGGGCTTCGGCGGCTTCGGGATAGTTTCGGCCCGGCTCGGCAAAGTCGGCCACATAGAGCGCGCAACCCAGCAGGCACAACCCGCGCCGGCCACCGGTGTGCCAGGCAATCGCTTCAAGGATGTCCGGGTCATCGATGCCCAGATCGCGTCGGATCTCCGCAGCAGCGACGGGGCCATGCAGCAGGATGGGACGCTCACGGGAGAGCTCGGTCAGGGACACGCCATACTCCTTGGCGCGGGCAAGCATGGCTTCGTTGGAGAGCGTGCGGCAAAGATCGTGCAGTAGCCCGGCGGTGACGGCTTTGTCGTGATCGAGGCCGATGCTCACCGCGAAGGAGGACAGGTACTCCGCGACATAGATGCAGTGTGTGGCGCGCTTCTCGGGCAAGCGCGCGTGCAGGAGATCGATGAACGCCTTATGACGTGGCGTGTCGACGACGGGCATGGTAGAGCTTCAAGTCGTGGATACGCTGGTCGACGGCGTCCGGCACGAGGTCGGCGATGGACTCGTCTGCGGCGACGCGGCGGCGTACTTCGGTGGAAGAGATTGTGCTCGTGTCGAAGGGCAGCAGGTCGTAGTGGCTGTGCAGGACCGCGGCGACTTCGGCCTCGGCGCCGGGCCGGGGCACGACGAGCAGGCGCGCGCGGGACAGGATACCCTCGGGGTCGCGCCAGCGGGGCAGGTCGATCATGGAGTCGTAGCCCAGGATGAGGAAGAGTTCCGCGCCGGGGTGTTCGGCTTGGAGTTGGCGCAAGGTATCGGCGGTGTAGGATGGGCCACTGCGCTCCAACTCGATGCGCGAGGCCTCGAGACCAGGCTCCTCGGCGATGGCCGCTTCAACCAGACCGAATCGATCCTCCGCTTCGGCAAAGACTTCGCCCTGCTTGTGGGGCGGGACCTGCGCCACGACGAAGAGGACGCGGTCGAGCCGGGCGAAATCGCGCGCGGCGCGGGCGATGTCCACATGGGTGCGGTGGATGGGGTCGAAGGTGCCGCCGTAGACGCCGATGCGCTCCGGGTCACTCAATAATCTGGCCCGCGCCACGGATGACGTACTTGGTGGTGGTGAGGCCTTCGAGGGCCATGGGGCCGCGGCAATGCAGCTTGTTCGTGCTTATGCCGATCTCCGCGCCGAGGCCGAACTGGAAGCCGTCGGTGAAGCGGGTCGAAGCGTTCACATAGACCGTGGCGCTGTCGATGGCATCGAGGAAGCGCTCCGCGTGGGCGTAGCTCTCGGTGACGATGGCGTCGGAATGATGCGAGCCGTATTCGTTGATGTGCGCGATGGCTTCGTCCAGCGTGCGGACAATCTTGATGGACAGGATCGTGTCGAGGTATTCCTCGCGCCAGTCTTCTTCCGTGGCGGGGATGCAGTCGATGAACTCGCGGGTGCGCTCGCAGCCGCGCAGTTCGCAGCCGGCCGCGGTGAGATCCCTTGCAATCTCGGGGAGGACCGTCGCCGCCACGTTCTCGTGGACGAGCAACGTCTCCATGGAATTGCAGACGCCGGGGCGTTGCATCTTCGCGTTGAAGGCGATGGCGCGCGCCATGGCGGCGTCGGCGGAGTCGTCGATGTAGGTGTGGCAGACGCCGTCTAGGTGCGCGATGACGGGGATGCGCGACTCGTCGAGGATGCGCGAGATGAGGCCCTTGCCGCCGCGGGGGACGATGACGTCGATGTGCTGGTCGAGCTTGAGTAGCGCGCCAACGGCGGCGCGGTCGGTGGTGGTGATGATCTGGACCGCGTGCTCCGGCACGCCCTCGGCCACGGCGCCCTCGACGAAGATCTTCGCGATGGCCGTGTTCGAGTGGATGGCCTCGGAACCGCCGCGGAGGATAGTGGCGTTGCCGGACTTGAGGCAGAGGCCGGCGGCATCCGCGGTGACGTTGGGGCGGCTCTCGTAGATGATGCCGACCACGCCGATGGGCTGGCGGATCTGGGCGATGCGCAGGCCGTTGGGGTGGACGTACTGGTGGAGGATGTCACCCACGGGATCGCCCAGGTTCGCGATGATGTCGAGGCCCTCGGCGATGCCGTCGATGCGGGCGTCGGTCAGTTCGAGGCGGTCGAGCATGGCCGTGGAGAGGCCCTTCTCCCGGCCCGCGGCGAGGTCCTTCGCATTCGCGGCCTGGAGATCCGCCTTCGCGGCGCGCAGGCGCGTGGCGATGCTGCGGAGCGCGGCGTCCTTCGTGGCCCGGGTCATCGAACGCAGCACGGCCGAAGCCGCGCGCGCATTGCGCCCGATGGCTTCCAGTTCCTCGTGAATATCGCGTTCCGTCACGGCCATGACCCGGCTCCTGTATGCACTACCCCGGCGAAATGCGCATTATGCCACAGCGGGGATTTTGATGGCGAGTGGCGAATTATTCCGGGTTGCGTGCGTCCGGTTGTGGGCGGGTTTCCTGGCCCGCGCACGGTATCGGCCGAAGGTTACCAGAGAGACTGCCCCACCATCGTGCTTTTCGACCGTTTCCGTGGCGTCCGCCCCTTGACCGAAAACTCGAAATCTTATAGGCTGATCGGAGTAATGTTGACCACTAGCACTGCAGACTAGCGTTTGCCATATGATCGGTGGATCCCTACGCTAAGGAAGGCTTCATGTTTCTGCGCAATTCACTAAGTCTTTTACTCGGACTGGTTGCTATATCGGGCGTGGGGGCCGATGTCCAATATGCACTGGTAAAAGATCTGGACCCGACGATCAGTTCTGATTTCGACGAGAACATCGCATTGCATTCCGTCGTATACCAGGATCGCGTGTTCTTTCGGGCTGCACAAGAAACCGTGGGCATTGAGTTGTTCTCCACCGATGGCACCGCCACGGGCACCGGGCTTTTCCTGGATATTCATCCAGGCGCTAGCGGTTCCGATGTGCGCGACTTCACCGTACACGGTGAGTTGCTTTTCTTTACCGCGGATGATGGGGTCCACGGCAAGAACATCTGGGTAACCGATGGCACGCAACTGGGGACCTACCAGATTCCCGTCAATCCCGGTGGCAATGCACGACCCGAGTCCCTGATCGCTTACGGCGGATACGTATACTTCCTGGTGGGTAAAGACCTGTGGCGTACCGATGGCACGGTGCCTGGAACCGAAGTCGCGGTGGATGAAGCCTCCGTTTGCAACGCCTTCGGCGAGTCGTTTCGCATCTACGATGACAGGATCTATTTCATCAGTTGCCAGGACTCCGAGCTCTGGCGCACGGATGGCACCGAAGCGGGTACCGAGCGGGTATGGGACACTTTCGCGGAGCCTTTCGACGACCTGGACCCGGAAGACCTGACGATTTCGCAGGGCTTGCTTTTCTTCAGTGGACAGGATGCTGCCCACGGTCGCGAGCTATGGCGTACGGACGGTACCGAAGCGGGCACCTTCATGACCGCCGATCTTTGGCCCGGCCCCGATGGGTCGAACCCTGGGA
Organism: Candidatus Hydrogenedentota bacterium; assembly: GCA_030430835.1. Lineage (GTDB taxonomy): Bacteria > Hydrogenedentota > Hydrogenedentia > Hydrogenedentales > JAEUWI01 > JAUIKJ01. The sequence continues at coordinate 7,068 of JAUIKJ010000026.1, read as the reverse complement.
AATTTCACGACAACGGCAACCTCTTGTATTTCTCCGCAGGGCATTTCGGCGTGGATCATGAGCCGGCTCGTAGCGATGGGACCACGGAGGGAACCTTTCACGTGGGCACCCTGAACAGCTACCAGGGCCCCAGCAGTTTCACCCGCTTGGGCGAGCGTGCCGTCTTCAACGCAAACGTTGCGGACCGCTTCACGAAGCAGCTCTGGGTTTCCGATGGCACGGCCGACAGCGTATCCCTGGTGTTTCCCGAGCAAGCGGAAGACCTTTTCTCCGCGGGCGACTACGTCCTTCACTATCGCGTCGAAAGCGGCCTGTGGCGCACGGATGGCGATGGACCGGGCACCTACCGGCTGAATCGGCATGCCAGCTTCCCTCGGTCCTACATCGGCTTTAACGGGGGCACCCTGTTCGACGCGACGCAGGACGGTGTGCGGAAGCTCTGGTTCACCGACGGCTCTCCTGAGGGAACCGCACCGATAACCTATTCCCTGCCGGTAAACGGCTTGCCCGGGACGGGCGTTGCAACCCCGACCTTGGCCCTGTTTCCCGCAAAAGGTGATGCGTTCTACAGCCAAGTCTGGAAGACGGATGGCACGACCGAAGGGACGGGGCCGTGGGACGAGTTCGAAAACTTCGTATACGCTTCGGGTTTCCGCCGTCTGGGGGAAACCATTCTGTTCTACGCCTCTGCGAGCTATGAGGATGCAGATCCCGACCAGTGGCGTACCGATGGTACCGAGGCGGGGACGTACACGCTGTTCAATGGCAAGAATACCCGCTGGTCGAACTACGACCCGGATGGCAGCCTGGCGCACTTCAGCGTGGGTACGTCAATCTACGAGACCGACGGTACGACGGATGGCACGATACTTCTGGGCGCGCTCTCGGTTGGGGGGCTTGTTCGGATGTTGACGGTCAATGATCGTGCCGTTGTCGCAACGAAGACTTCGGAGCGACCGTGCCCTATCTGCCCGTACGTGTACCACTATCAGCTTCATGTTGCCAACGAGACCGGGGTCACCTTGATTGCAGACCTTGAGCCCTTGGAATGGGACGGGGAACGCCTCCATCGAAGTGCGGGGCTGGCGTATTTCCGAACGAGTTCAGGGATTTGGGTCTCCGATGGCACGGAGGGCGGTACCGTCCAGGTACGTCCGTTTGATGGCGAAACGCTGAGCGGCTTCGCCGCCACGGACGATTTTGCGTTGTTCGCGGTAGACGATGACACGCACGGCGACGAGCCCTGGATCAGCGACGGAACCCCGGAGGGCACGATGTTGCTGGCCGACTTGGTCCCCGATGCCGCTGGAAGCGCGCCCGCGCAATTTGTCGCCGGCGCCAACGGTGCGTTCTTCACCGCAGAGACACCGGCGAAGGGCAGGGAACTCTGGTTCACGGACGGCACGGAATCGGGAACGCTCCTGGTGAAGGATATCTTTGAAGGGCCGGACAGTGCGGCACCGGAATCGCTGCGCGCGGTGGGTTCGCGCGCGTACTTCACGGCCTTCCTTCCGGAAACCGGGCGTGAGGTCTGGGTCAGCGATGGTACGGAAATTGGCACCCGTCTCGCCGCCGAAACCGTCGCAGGTTCGGAGGCTTCGCCCATTCGTTTCGTCGACGGCCTGGCTGGAGGCCTGGCCTTTGCGGCGCTGGATCTCGTGTATGGAGAGGAACTCTGGTATGCGGACGGCCACACGCTGGCCACAGGCCCGCTGCAAGATACCTATCCCGGCCGTATAGGGGGCGCGCCGGCCCTCGTCATGAACCAGGGATCGAAACTTTTTCTTGCAGACTCCGACCCCAATCATGGGCGCGAACTCTGGATGCTGGAGGCGTCAATCAGCGAAGGTGAGGGTGAAGGTGAAGACCCAGGCGAGGGCGAGGCGGAACCCCAGGGTGAAGGCGAAGACCCGGGCGAGGGCGAGGCGGAACCCCAGGGCGACGGCGAAGACCCGGGCGAGGGCGAGGCGGAACCCCAGGGCGACGGCGAAGACCCAGGCGAGGGCGAGGCGGAACCCCAGGGCGACGGTGAGAATACCTCCGAGGGTGAAATACACTCCGAAGGCGAAGGCCAGTCCGAAGGCGAGGGTGAAGCACCCAGTGAGGGCGAGGCGAGTGTTGAAGGCGCCACCGAAGCCGAGGCGGAAATTGAGGGCGAGATCGACGGAGAAGCAACGATCGAGGGCGAGGGGGAAGCGGATGAGGAAGGTGCCTCCACTGATGGCATTCACGCATCCGACCAGAATGGCGACGGCATCATCAATCTGTCGGAACTGTTGCGTGTAATCCAGTTTTTCAATTCGGGCGAATACTCCTGCGCCAATCCGTCGGGTGCCACCGAAGACGGCTTCCAGCCGGGTGCCGGCGGCGACAGAAGTTGTCCGCCCCATGATGCCGACTACAACCCGCAGGACTGGCTAATCGGATTGTCCGAGTTGCTCCGCACCATACAGTTCTTCAATTCCGGCGGCTACTTCGCCTGTCCCCAGTGGGATCCCCCCACCGAGGATGGCTACTGCCCGGGTGACGTCGTGCGCTGACCGTCGCTCCTCATGCGCTTGCGGTGAGGACGCTTCGGTTGTGGGCGGGAAACTACACCAAAACTCGCGCAAGTTTGCAGCTCACACAACGCGCGTCATTCCCGTCTTCCCCCTTCGCTCTCCGAGCATCGGAAGACAGGTCGCGGGAAAGACGGGGTTTGGGCGACGGCAATGTAGATGCGCTTGGGTCGCGTCTGGCGGTTGACGAGGGTTGACATCCCCCCTTGAGCCCCCGTCAGTGTGGAAATCGACACCCACCGGCGATACCACCTATAAGAAGTGACGTTGCGACTCGACACCGCTGCATCTAGCACTAACGCTGCATCGCAATAATCTTCCTGAAAAGCTTTGCCACGAAAGGCGTCAGTCGCGTCTTGTTGAAGGCGTCGCCCGCCTTGCGGATGGCCTCCGCCTGCGTGGGGTAGGGGTGAATCACATTCGCAATCTTGCCCAGCCCAATCCCGTGCTGCATCGCCAGCACCAGTTCCCCGATCGACTCACCCGCATGGCTCGAAACAATCGTCGCGCCCACGATCTTGTCCGACCCCTTTGCGCAGTGTACCTTCACGAGTCCCTCCGTCTCGCCTTCCAGTATCGCGCGGTCCACCGACGCCATCTGCACGGTGTAGGTATCGATCGCGGTACCGTTCTTCTCCGCGTCGTGCGCACTCAGGCCCACGTGCGAGATCTCTGGATCGGTGTAGGTACACCACGGGATCAGCAACGAACTCAGCTTCGCCTTCGGCAGGAAGGGGAAGAGCGTGTTTCGGATCACGGCCCGCGCCGCGAAGTCGGCCGCATGCGTAAACTTGTGTTGCATGCAGATGTCGCCCGCCGCATAGATACGCGGGTTCGTCGTCCGCAGGGTGTCGTCCACCGTCACGCCCGTGCGCGCGTCGTACTCCACACCCACGCCGTCCAGGTTCAGGCCGTCCACGTTCGGCACGCGCCCGACGCCAATCAGAATCTCGTCCACCTCGATGGTCTCATCCTGGCCCGCCTTCTCCAGCGTCACTTGCTTGCGTCCATTCGCCATCGCCACGGCCTTCGCCTTCGCGTTGAAGTGGAATGTGACGCCATCGCGTCGCATCGATTCGTACACGTAGGCCGCCGCATCCGGGTCCTCGCGCGGCAGAATCATCCCGCTCATCTCGACCTGATGCACCTCGCTGCCGAGCCGCTGGAAGGTCTGCGCCAGCTCGCAGCCAATCGGACCCGCGCCCACCACCAGCAACGTCTTCGGCGCCTTGGTCAGGCTGAAGACCGTCTCGTTTGTCAGGAAGCCGGCCTCCTTCAATCCTGGAATCGGCGGCTCGAAGGCCCGCGCACCCGTGCAAATCACCGCCTTCGCGAACTTCAGCTGCGTACCGTCCACCTCCACCGTCTCATGGTCCAGGAAGCGGCCTTGACCGATGTACACATCGACGCCTTCCTTCGAGAAGCGCGCCGCGGAATCGTGGTGGCTGATATCCGCGCGCAGCTTCCGCATCCGTTCCATCGCCTGCGCGAAGTCTACCGTCACCCCCTCCGGCACGTGCACACCGAAGGCGCCCGCATCCCGCACCGCCGCCGCCGCGCGTCCCGCGCGAATCACGCCCTTTGACGGCACACAGCCCACATTCAGACAATCGCCCCCCATAAGGTGCCGTTCAATCAGCGCCACCTTCGCGCCCAGTCCTGCCGCCGCCACCGCCGTCACCAGCCCCGCCGTGCCCGCGCCAATCACCACCAGGTTGTAGCGCCCTTCCGGCGTCGGGTTCGCCCAGTCGCTCGGATGCACATTGTTCACGAGCGTCGTGTTGTGCGCGTCCATCGGCTCCATGCGTACCGCGTTGCTCATCGTTCTATTCCTTTCCGTCCAGCCGTGCCGCGGAGTTGGTTTCAGGAAACGGCTTCCGCCGTGGCGGCGTCCAGCGCCTTCTTGGCCTGCCGGGTCACGAAGACCACCAATACAATGGTTGCCACCCCACCGACGATAAGCGGTGCCAGCCCCAGGCTCGCTTCGGCCGGGGTGCCCCCCGCGGCCGCGCCGGCGATCTTTGCGCCCGCCGCACCGAGGTACACGTACATCACCGTGCCCGGCAGCATCCCCGCCCAGGAACCCAGCACGTAGTCGCGCAGCGACACCTTCGTCAGGCCCATCGCATAGTTCAGCAGGTTGAAGGGAAAGGCGGGGGAGAGGCGCACCAGGAAAGTCATCTTCAAACCGTCCTTTCCGATCGCCTCATCGAGCGCGGAGAACTTCGCGTTCCCCGCCACGCGCTTCGCGATTGTCTCCCGCGCGAAGGTGCGCCCGAGAAGAAAGGCCGCCGTCGCACCCGTCACGCTCCCCACGGACACCGCCACCGTACCCGCCGCCACCGCCAGCACCGCGTTGTTTGGGAACAGCGCCGTACCAATTGCGCCCGCGCCCAGCGTCAGCGCTGACCCCGGCACCATCAAGATGCACGCGGGCACATAGGCCACCGCGATTAAGAAAAGCCCCAAGGGCCCAAAGGCCTGTAAGGACGCCAGCGCCGTGTTAATCCATGTCTTCACCGGCAGCAGCGCAAAGGCCACCATTAGCCCCAGCAATATCGCGCCGCCCAACGCCAGCTTCATCCAACCGCCTTTCGTGGCGGGTACAGCCTCACTCGTTGTGTTGCTCATCCGTCTATCCCTCCCGGCGAGCATGAAATGCCGGCCGTTCCTGTGTTGTTGCAGCTTGGGTCTCCCGGCCATGCCGCGCTATCGGGCGGCGTGCTGGCCGGGCACAACTCGGGCGGCGCTGTTTCGATTCTAACGCTACCCGGGGGTGCCGTCTAGGGCTGTTCGTTCAGGGTCCAGTCGTAGTCGAGATAGTCGAGGTCATAGTCCGCCGTACGCAGGTAGGATGCGTCGGCATCCGATACGAACTGGCTCGCCGCGTTCAACACCGCACGCTCGGTCTGGTCGAAGCCTTGGAAGGCTTGCGTTGTGCCGTACTTCCCCACAAAGTCACCACCGAACCAGTCGAAGATCTGCGAGAGGTATACCGTGGCGTCGGCACGATTCACCTTGAACTTTGTCGGGTTCGCGAGCCAGTTGCGCATCTGTTCATCCAACTGCGTCTCCAGTTTATCCCCACGATAGGCCTCGTTGCGCAGCGGGGGACAGCTCAGTGCCGCGCACACCAGTGCCGCGTGGATTCTGGGTTCGTCGAAATGCGCACGGAGTTCCTGATGCTCAATATGATCCAGTGTCATCTTCTTGCCCATCACGCTCCACTCGAGCCCGTCCCATAAACCGCTGATCTGGCGGATGCTGTTCTTCGGATAGAGCACCGATTTGAAGATGGACGAGCGGATGGGATAGTTCAGGATGATCGCTTTGAGGGTGTAAGCGTTGTAGGCATTGATCCAGAAGGCGATCTTGTCCGCATCACGCCACGTCGCGTAGGTGTCTGCGCTCACGCCAGCGATGGAATCGAGGTAGGCGTCCAGGTCTTCCGGCGCTGCCTTGAGCGCCCCGTAGTTCACCAGCCCCTGGCTGTCGACATGAGCCGCGAGCGTCGCGTCGTAACGTTCAATCGCTGTGCCCATGCCATCCGCGTGGGCCAGCGCGCCCAGCAGCACCATGCTCCATATCGCCGCAATTCGTCGTGTCATGCGTCACGCTCCTTTCCTCGGGTCTCGCCCGATGACAGCAGCGGTAGGGGGGGCGCATCCTGCGCTATCCGTCCCGCTCCGCCCCATGCATTCGTGTGCGCCGGGAGCTTATGTCAAAAATATTATTTGATTGAAATGACATGCTTTCTTGAGCAATACGAATGTAGTTCCCGCGGAAGCGTAGGGAGGCACCGTCCCCAATCTAGGGGGGAGAAACCCGCGAATGCAATTCGCCGCCAGGTCCAGGCATGCACGTTTCAGCGGCTGACAGGGCCGGGTATTCGCCAGAGCAGACCGGTGTCAGCACCGCTTGTTCGTCGTCGCGGGGAGGCGTGGTGTAGCGGAGTGGCCGGGGGATCCGCAATTACAACGGTCGGCGAAAGGTGCCCGAGCCGTCATAGTCGGCCGGTGTGTTCCATCCCGGCCGCCAGGACACCCGTGCGCTTCCCTCGGGATCATGATCATTCACGCTGACGTTCAGCCGGAAAGACTGCCACTCACCGCCTTGTTGCGCGTTCAGGTAGGCCACGGGCACGGCAATCTCCGTGCGGTATCCCTTACTGCGACGGACGCTCTGCACCTGGGTGCCCTCCGGTCGCATCCAGTCCGGATCACGATCCCAGCGGGAGATCTGCTCGCCGCCGTCCGACCAGAACTCCACAGAATAGGACAGAAGGGGAACGGTCACCACGGTGGTGTCGTCATACCAGTCGATAGATCGCTGTACACCATAAAAGTCGAGAGGGATTCCCGGCGGTGGAGCGCCAGTCCCACCAGCCAAGGACAAATCGAGTGCCAAGATTGAAACTGGCTGGAGAAGCGAATCGCCGGGCGAGTATCCCGCGGTAGCGACGCGACCGGTGGGACTCACTTTGGCACGGGCTACAACTCGCGGGTGCGTT
>JAUIKJ010000413.1 GCA_030430835.1 Candidatus Hydrogenedentota bacterium | reverse complement strand
GGTTGCGCTCGTGACGGGCGCGGGGAGCCCGCGCGGTATGGGCCGGGCCATCGTCGAAGCACTGGCCGATCAGGGCGCCGGCATTGCGGCGAGCGACGTGGCGACCGCTGACCCCGATCCCATGATGGAGGCGATGGAATATCGCTACGGCGCGGGGCAGGGACTGGAGGAGACGGCCGCGGCGGCGCAGGCGCGGGGGGTCGATGCCATCAGCGTGACCGGAGACGTAACGAAGGAAGCCGAAGTCGCCGCGATGGTGGATCGGGTCAAGGAGCATTTCGGCCGCGTGGACATCCTGGTCAACGTGGCGGGAGGTTCCTGGGGCAGCAACAAGATTGCCGACTACGATCCGGAACAGTGGCTCAAGACCCTGCACATCAACCTCTTCGGCACCTTCCTGATGACCCGCGCCTGCCTGCCACTCATGGTGGCCCACGGCGGGGGCTGTATCGTCAATATCGCTTCCATCGCCGCGATTCGTGCACACGACATGGTTTCCGCCTACGGTGCAGCCAAGGCCGGGGTGGTGCAGTTTACACGGGACACGGCCACGGAATATGGCCCCGTGGGCATACGCGCGAATGCGGTGCTCCCTGGCGATATCCAGACCGATCTCTATGCTATGGAATGCAAGGGGATCGCGATGCTGCTCGGGATGTCCGAAGCGGATGTGGCCGACATGTCCGCGCAGACCACGCCGCTGCGGCGTATCGGCCAACCTGGCGACGTGGCGGGCCTGGTGGCATTTCTTGCCTCGGATCGGGCATCGTTCTTGACGGGGCTGTCGATTCCCGTGACCGGTGGTAAGGACCTGGCCTTTAAACCGCACTGATTCAGCCGTAGTTATCATTGACCAGAAGGAAACCCTTTGTGAAGAAATTGACCTTGATTGCAGTATTGTTTCTGTTCGCCGGCACCACGCATGCCGACGAGGTGCCCTACACCATCGGCAAGTACCCGCAGGAGCTAAGCCTGCGATTCGCCCCCGAATCCGGCGCGCCTGCGGGCAACGTCCTCAGTATCCACGCGGACCCGGAAGGCGCGATCTACGCCAAGAGCGCGGACGGACTCTATGTCTACGACGACGGCGCATGGAGCAAGGAAGAAGGCGCGGCGCACCTGGACGCCAAGTATGGACGTGATGGCGATGGCGCGTTGCGTGAAGTGCCCTATCCCAAGCCGCTCGTGCGCGACATCGTCTCTTATGGTGACCTGTCCTACGTGGCGACGGACAAGGGTGTGTTTCGCATGAACCACAGTACCGGGAAGAACGAGCTCATCTTGAACGGCGAGACCACGCAACTCGCAGTCAGCCCCAATGGCCGTATTGCCGCCGCCACGCCCGAAGGCCTGTTCCTTACGGATGGTGATGGTGTGTTTGGACCGACCACGGCCGACGATGAACTGGGGCTGCGCTGGGGCACGGGTAGTGTGCTGGGCGTGGCGTTTGCCGAATACACACTCCACTTTGTTACCCCGGCGGGCTGGGTGGCGATCGCCCCGACGGGGACTACCTTCAAGACCCCGAAAGACGGCCTGCCCTACAACGGCTTCACCTGCGTGGAAGTGGGTGCGGAGGGTGAAGTCTGGTTTGGCACGGACATCGGTGCCGTACGATTCGCCGACGGCGAATGGGATTACCGGCAGGGACCGCGGTGGCTGCCCGGCGACCACGTCAACGACATCGCCGTCGACGGCGATGGAACCGTCTGGTTCGCCACCGACCAGGGCGTGGGCGCGATCGAGCGCCGGATGATGACCCTTGCGGAGAAGGCGGCCTATTACGAAGAGATCATCGACAAGTACATCAAGCGCACACCCTTCGGCTACACCTCCGAAGTGCGGGTGCAGGAAGCGGGCGATATCGCCAGCGGGATCATTCATAGCGACAGCGACAACGACGGCCTCTGGACCGCGATGTATGGCGCGGGCGAGTGCTATGCCTATGCGGCCACGAAGGATCCGAAGGCGCGCGAGCGTGCAACGAAAGCCTTTGAAGCGCTGCGCTTCCTCCAGACCGTGACCCAGGGCGGTTCCCACCCGGCGCCCCCCGGCTTCGTCGCACGGACCATCCTCCCGACTGACGGGAAGGATCCGAACGAGGGACGCATGGAGCGGGACCGCCGTGAGCAGGAATCGGACGACGCGCTCTGGAAGGTCTATGAGCCGCGCTGGCCTACGGACGAGAGCGGGGAATGGTACTGGAAGAGCGATACCAGCTCAGACGAATTGGACGGCCACTACTACTTCTTTCCGCGCTACTACGACCTCGTCGCGGAAACGGAAGCGGAGAAGGCGGGTGCCCGCGAGTTCATTCGCGCGCTTACGGATCACATTATCGACCACGGCTTCCAGTTCGTCGACCATACCGGCACGGTCACCCGCTGGGGGGTCTACAATCCGGAGGACCTGAACTACAATCCGAACTGGTGGGAAGAGCGTGGTCTCAAGTCCCTCAGCATGATGTCCTACCTCGCCGTGGCACAGCACATGACCGGCGATGCGAAGTATGGCGAGTTGCTCACCATGCTCGCCGAGGAACATGGCTACCGCGCCAATGCCATGTTGTCCAA
>JAUIKJ010000025.1 GCA_030430835.1 Candidatus Hydrogenedentota bacterium | reverse complement strand
CCTGATTCTCTCCCTCTTCACCTTCTCCAGCCCCACCGACAACGACGCCTACCTCCGCCCGCACGCGACCTACAAGATCAACGACCGCTGGACCGTCGAAGGCGGCGGCAACCTCTGGTGGGGGGAAGCTGGACATACCTTCTTCGGCCAGTTCGAGGACAACAGCAACCTCTACACGAGCGTGCGCTATTCCTTCTGAGGCCAAGTGCCGCCGGAATGAAGCCGCGATTAAGCGACCCGCTATACGACACCCCCCGGCACAACACGTTCAGCGTTGTTACATTTGTTCAATTTACCCAGGGTAGCCCCGCCTCCTGCGTCAGCGTGGCAACCCTGGGCTGAAATACACAACCCCTTCGGGGTTGAAATTCGGTGTTTCGCGCGCCCCATTTATTGCATCCTCGGATGCTTGTCGGTCAGATCGCGAATGCGTCCCCGCGAGACTACGCTGAAAGCGTAGTACATCACAGCCCCGGGTTGCCGACCGGAGGGAGGCTACCTTGGGTATAGGAAGAACGCGAAACAACGCGGGAAGTGTTGTGCCGAACCGCACAAAAAGACCAGGCCTAACGCAACTGGCCATCCAATACCGCGAGGTCTTCAATCTTGATCTTCAGCACCTCGCAACTCTGCTTCTTCCAGCCCGCGAAGGCGACGAGCAGGTGTCCGTCGTGCTCAATGACATGCGGATAATCAATCCAGCGCCCGCCGGTGAGATAGCCCATTCGGTCGAAGACGATGCCGTCGTCGCTGATGGACAGGACCAAGGGATCCCGCTGCTTCGGATTCGCGTTCGAGACGAGCACGTAACGCCCGTCACGCAGACGCAGGCCGTTAAACTTCGAGGTCGCATCGGGAAAGTTCGTCTTCACCGGTGGCGCCCAGGTGCGGCCGTTGTCTGTCGAGAAGGAACGAAACAGGTAGCCGCTGCGCTCGTTGTCGCGGTAGAGCGCGAGCAGGTTGCCGTCCGGAAGCACCCACCAGTAGGGCTCTTCCGCCTTCAGGCGCGCATCGCCGTAGAACACCGCCGGATACGAAGCCCACTGGTCGAAGGCTTCGGTACCGCCCACGAGAAAATGGACGTGCCGGTCGTAGGTCCGCCGCGACATCATCCACTCGCCGCTGGGGATTTGCTTCGGCGGAAAATTGTTGATGGTGTTGTCGAAGACTACACCCTGCGCATCCCACGCCGCCGTGGTGTCATTCCATGCAAAGGCGTGTAGCGCGAGATCCGGCCCGAAGAATCCCGCCGCCTCGTCGAGCGAGGCGAGCGCCAACAACTTGCCGTGGCGCACCCAGAATCCACGCGCGATATAGCGATGACCCGCGGCGGTCCGCGTGTTGTAATACGGCGAGTCCGGCCCGGAACCCTTCGGCTCGGGTGTCAGCCACGTGGGCTCACTCCACTGCAGGCCATCCGGACTGGTCGCGTACTTGACGCGTTGTCCGACGCGGTCCTCCACGCCCGGGCCATCACTCCACATCGCCCAGTATTTCCCGTCAAAATGGACAAGATAGTTATGCTGATTCACCCCGTCCGCCGCACGCACGTCGCTGATGACCGCATGCGTCGACGGGATGCGCGGCAGGGCATCGAAGTCGATGTCATGCGTATTCGCCGGTACCCATGATCCGGTCAACATGCGCGGGGAATCGGGGTTGTCCACGGGATGGGGGGCATCGACAGGCGGCGCCGCAAGCGCCTGCACGGCGAAACCTATCCCGATCATTCCAGCGCCAATACTTCTTGCGATCAGGTTCATACGGCGTCTCCCGGGTAGTGCCGTGCCACTATGCCAAAGCGGTCCGCGCCCAGCAAGCCGCGCCACATGCCGTGTACCGCGCGGTGCGGGTATACTGCCCGACCTATGCTCAAGAAATTGATCAAAGAACCGCTGCTCCACTTCCTGCTGCTTGGCGGCCTGCTCTTTGCCCTCAGGGGAGGCGACGAGGCTGCGCCGGCGGTCGCGGCGGATGAACCAAGCCATACGGTCGTCATCAATACCGAACGTATCCGATCGATTCGCGACGGCTTCACCGACTATTGGCGGCGGCCGCCAACCGAAGCGGAACTCGACAAGCTGGTCGAAGACTACGTGACGGAAGAGGTGCTCTATCGCGAAGCGCGCCGCGTTGGCCTGGACAAGGAGGACCCCATCATCCGCGCGCGATTGGCGCATGAAATGGGGATGCTCGCCGAGACGGACCTGGAACGCCTCTCTCCGACCGACTCGGATTTACGCGCCTATCTCGCGGAGAACCCGGAGGAGTATCGTCGTGGGGACCGCTGCTCACTGCGTCAACTTTTCTTCGGTCCCGCCGACAATCCCGAGAACGCCGCGCGCGCCGAGGAGACCCTGAGCACGCTGCACGCGGCGGACGAGGATGCGCCCTGGAAGAACCTGGGCGACCCGATCGGCCTCCCCACAATCCTTGAGCGCCTGCGCTGGCGGGAAGTGGGTGGCCTTTTCGGCGAGGATTTTCAGGCGCAGATCCAGCAGGCCCCTGTGGAACGCTGGTTCGGCCCCATCACTTCCAATTACGGAACCCACCTCGTCTACCTGATCGAGCGCGAAGAAGGATACATCCCGGACTTTGAGGACGTCCGCGCGATTGTCGCGCGCGACTGGGAGGCGGCGGAGTTGCTCAAGCGGCGCGATGCCCACTTCGCCGAGCTGCGTGCGAAGTACGACATCACAGTTGAGTCCCTCCCGCCTGAGGCACCCGAGACACCGGACGATGCGTCATGAAGGTGGCTCGTCTGGCACTCTTGCTGATCCTGACCATCCTCGGTTTGGGCCGCGACGCGCAGGCCCATGAGAGCAACATGTCCTACCTGCGCCTGCAGGAACTGGAGGACGGCAGCTTCGACATCGTCTTCAAGGAACCCGCCAGTGGCCGGACGCCGCTGGGACTCGACGTCAACCTGCCCGCGGACGCCTCGATCACGCGGGACAAGGACAGCCGCTTCATTACGGGCGCACACATCCAGTCCTGGCGCGCGGCCCGTGAGGGTGGCTTCGCCGGGGCGTCCGTGAATATTGGCGGCCTCGATGCCACGTTGACCGAGGTGCTCGTGCAGGTCCGCTGGCGCGGCGGGAATACCCAGACAACAGTGTTGACGGCGGCGACGCCCGAATTTACCTTTCCGGTCGCACCGGCGTGGTACGCCGGTCTGCTCTCCTACTTCGATCTCGGCCTGCGCCATATCCTGCTGGGCATCGATCACCTGCTGTTTGTCATGGGCCTGCTGCTCATCGTCCCCTCGCGCATGATGCTCTTCAAGACGATTACCGCCTTCACGATCGCGCACAGCATCACACTCGCCATTGCCACCTTCGGCCTGGCCCGTGCGCCCGTAGCACCCCTGAATGCCGCCATTGCCCTGAGCATCCTTTTTCTTGGCCCGGAGATCGTGCGCCACTGGCGCGGCGAGACCAGCTTCACCCTGCGGCACCCGTGGGTCGTCGCGTTTCTGTTCGGCCTGCTGCACGGCTTCGGCTTCGCCAGCGGCCTGATGGATCTCGGACTACCCCAGGGTGAATTGGCAGCCGCGTTGCTGCTCTTCAATGTCGGGGTGGAAGCCGGGCAGATCGGCTTTGTAATTCTCGTCTTTGCGTTGCTTCATTCCTTCGCCATACTTGAAGTCCGTTTCCCGCGCTGGATGTCCCGTGTGCCCGGTTATGCCGTTGGTTCACTTGGCGCCTTCTGGACCATTCAACGCGTCGCGATGTTGATCTGAACCATGCGGCGCGCGCGATACATCCACATTGCAGGCCTGGCCGCAGCCATGCTGCTGCCCTGGCCCGCGCAGGCCCACATGGTCTCGACGGGTATCGGTCCGTTCTACGACGGCATGACCCACGTCTTCGTGACCCCGCTCGATCTGTTGTGTCTTGCCGCCAGCATCCTACTCGCCGGGCTCGCGGGCGTCGCGCGCGCCCGGCTCTACCTCGCGGCGATGATCGGAGCGTGGTCCGCGGGGGTCCCCTTCGGTGCTTGGATGCTGGATGCACCTTGGCCGATGGATACAACCTTGTCCCTTGGCTTGGTCCTCTGCGGCGCCATGGTCGCCCTGGACCGGCGGTGGCCACGGGGCACGACCCTGCTCCTGCTCACCGGCCTCAACGCGGCACTCGCCCTCAATGCCGGTGCCGGAATCCGGACCGAATCGGAAGATCCCCTGCTCGCGATGCTCGGCATTCTGGCCAGCATCGGCCAGCTGTCGGTTCTGGGAACCGCTTTCGCGGTCTCCCGCCCCAGCACCTGGCAACGGGTTGCCCTCCGTGCCGCCGGAAGCTGGATCGCGGCCATTGGTCTGCTCGCCTGGGCCGCCATGGAATCCCTTCCTGGTGCCGCGATCAATTGACCGGTCTGAAACCAACTCTATCGGCGGACGGTCCAGCGTACCGGGAGGAATCCAGGCATGATCAAGAAAGCACTGAAGTACACCGCTGGCGCCCTGTTGGCCCTTGTTGCGTTATTTGTTGTCGTGAAGTCCGTGGGCGATGCCAATTATTTCGCGGACTATGACGCGACGCTGGCGGCGAATCCGGTCGTTCGTGAAGTGAGCGAGGTCCGGGATACGAAGGAACTCTTCGGGGTCGAGCGTCCGCGGGAGTACCGCCGCACCGACCTGACCATCGAGGCGCGCCCGGGTGACGCGGTTCCCATCATACTGACCCAGCCACTCGCCTTCGAGGGCAAGCTGCCGACCATCGTCTTCCTGCATGGCAGCGGCCAGCGGAAGGAATTCGTCGAGTCCATTTGCACGCCTTTCAACAAGGCCGGCTTTGCGATGCTCTCCTACGACCAGTGGAACTGCGGCGAGCGCAAGATCAAGGAAGGCACCCTGAAGAAGGCGAGCGCCTGGTATACGCGCGGCTGGAAGGCCGTAAACGATGCCCGGCGCATTGCCGACTATCTGGCGACGCGCGACGACGTGGACATGGATCGGCTCTACCTGGTGGGCGCGAGCTATGGCGCCATGACGGGCACCCACGTACTGGCGCGCGACAAGCGTTTCCAGGCCGGGGTTCTGGTCGTCGGCGGGGGCGATTTTAAGGTAATGCTCGATGCCCCGCTGATTCGGGACAATGTACCCGGCGCACTGCTGGCCACCTTGAAACCGGTCGCCCGCTGGCTCGGGGGGCCCTTTGATCCGGTGCGAAGCGCGCCGGATACCGCCCCCACCCCCGTCCTGATGCAGAACGGATCCGCGGACATTCTGGTGTCGCCGGAAGCGGGCGAGGCGCTCTATGCCGCCATGGCCGAGCCGAAGGAGATCGTGTGGTACGACGTCGACCACCCGGGACTCCGCGACGGCGATGGTCCGGAAATTGTGCGTATGCTCGACGATGGTCTGACGTGGCTACAGGCCAAGGCCGGAATGCCGGCCCCCGCCCCCAATGCTGTGGCGAGCGAAGCCGAGACTGCGACGCCATCCGAATAATCTCCCCGTCTAGACAACGTGTCCGCGAGGCTTTAAAATAAGCCGGGAACGGAAACGCGCCGGCGTGCCTGGCTGCGGGGGGAGAGATAATTTCATGCGATTTTCTTCGATTGCCATCGCCCTGATTGCGCTCTCGGGCGCGATCACCAGCGCAGCTGCACCACTTCAACTGCGCGCAAACACGGAAGACACCCTGCTGGCCGTATGGGGCGAGACCCTTTCCCTGCATCAGCCGCTCTTCCTGTCCGCGAATGCTCAGGATCTTTCTGAAGGCAACACCCGCAACGCACTGAGTTTTCAGATGCGCGGCCTTCCCCTTGATGCCCAGCCGACCCTGACGGTCTGGTCGGGCGATGAAGACGCCTCAATTTGGGAATGGTCACCCTATGCCGTGCCGCAGGGGGATCGCTACGTCATCAGCTTCGCGGAGTTCGTTCCGGTGCTCGGCTGGGGTGCCGACTTTGAAGCGATCACGCGCATCGATTTTGATCCGGGCACTTCGGGTGGCAAGTCCGGGGACACGATCCGCGCGGAACTGAAACTCGCGGCTACGCTGAACGCCACCAAGACGGACCTCCTGCTCGACAATGACCTCGACGGCGAGGTCAATCCCGGAGATATGATCGAGTACACCGTGCGCATTACCAACAATGGCAACGAGAACGCGATGAGTGTGATCTTCTCGGATTCGCCAGATACCAATACAACACTCGTGAATGGATCGGTAAGCACGACGGCGGGCAGTATCCTGAGCGGCAACGGCGCGGGCGAAGCAAACGTGCAGATATCCATTCCGACGGTTGGCGTGGCGCCCTGTGAGCCGCAGATTGTGTTTATCATGTTCCGCGTCACCGTGGACAACCCCTTCCCAGGCGGCGAGTCGGAGGTCTGCAATCAGGGCACGCTCACGAGCGCGAACGCGCCCTTCAACCAGACGGATGATCCGGACGTGCCCGGCCTCTTGAATCCAACCTGTTCCACTGTTGTCACCAATGTAGATCCGGTTGACGCGATCCATACTTCGGATCAGGATGGCGACAACCAGATCAGTCTTTCTGAACTGCTGCGCGTGATTCAGTTCTTTAATTCCGGTGGCTTCTCCTGCGACCTGACCCTGACCTCGGAAGACGGTTATCTTCCCGGGGCCGGCGATGAGACCTGCGACGTCTACGATGCCGATTACAACCCGCAGGACTGGCAGATTACCCTGTCGGAACTGCTGCGAATCATCCAGTTCTTCAACTCCGGCGGTTACTACGCCTGTCCCGGCGAGGACCCGCCCACGGAGGACGGCTACTGCCCCGGCCCGCAGCCATGATGCGCGCCTTTGCAGTGATCCTGCTGGCCGGTCTCGTGGTTGCGAGTGCACCGGCACAGCCAACTGCGGGCGTTGCGGAGGATGTGCTCCGTCAGGCGACGATCAATCCGGATGACCTGGAACACATGCTGGACATGGCGCCGGACGACCCCGCATTCCGCGGCCGGCTGCTGACGCAGTTGGCGGATTACCACCTGAACGCGCGGGATCTGGATCGCTACAACGCCGCGATCGATCGCTTTCTGGACAACTGGCCAGATCCCCCAGCGGACGCCCTCGCGGCCCTGGGGCAGGCCGCGCTGATCCGCAACCAGATGGACACGGCGCTCGCGGCCTTCTCGGAAGGCGGTCCCGATCCCAAACTTCAGGCCAACGATCTCGCCACCGCGAGATTCGCTGCCGAATTGGCCGCACGTTTCACCCCGCCCGAGGGCGCGCTGGATGAGGCCACCGCGATATTGGAAACGCTCGCGGAACGATTCAAGGCGCAACGTC
The DNA here is from genome assembly GCA_030430835.1 of Candidatus Hydrogenedentota bacterium. Classification (GTDB taxonomy): domain Bacteria; phylum Hydrogenedentota; class Hydrogenedentia; order Hydrogenedentales; family JAEUWI01; genus JAUIKJ01. The sequence goes on along the minus strand of JAUIKJ010000025.1, from coordinate 6,774 downwards.
GCGGCTTCGCGGAGCGGGCAGTGCTCCAGCGACTCTACGACCTGCACCCCGAACCCGAGGCGCGCAAGCCCTATCTGATGCGCCTCTCGCATCTCTCGATACAGTATTTTCGTGACGTACGCACCGCCGGCAGTCTGATGGTGGAATGGGCCGACCACCAAAAGGACCCGGAGCAGGAAGCCATCTACCGCCACGCCGCGGCGATTTGCTACTACCTGGCCGAGGACTACGGCACGGCGCGCGCCCTGCTGGACGCGCTGTGGATGGACGCACCCGATCCGATTCTCCCCCGCGTCGGCGTGGCAGATGTACTGGTCAAGATTCGTACCGCAGATTTCGACGGCGCGCTGCGGGTCATCGATCGTCAGATTCAAGCCGGACAACCGGCGGATGTCGAAGCGCACCTGATGGCGCTGCACGCCTACGTCCAGACGATATTGGGCCATACGCACGAAGCGGTAGACGCCTTCACGGCCCTGCTGGACACGCACCCCAACGCGCGCTTTACCGGCACGGTCAAGCGCATATTGCATGCCCTGACGGAAGAACCGCCGCTGTCCGTGAACACACCGGCGCCAGCCGGGGCGACGCCCAACATCGTGTTCATCAGCCTCGACACGGTGCGCCCGGATTTCCTCGGTTGCTATGGGGGCGCGGCGACGCCGGCCATCGATGCGCTGGCTGCGGCAGGCACCGTGTTCGAGCAGGCCTACAGCACGTCGTCCTGGACCAAGGCCGCGCATGGCTCAGTCTTCACCGGCCTCTCCCCCTACGCGCATGGCGCGATGGGACACCGCGACGCGTTGGCCGCGGGGGCCGGACTCCTGCAGGAGAACCTCCGCGATGCGGGCTATACCACGGCGGGCGCCGTATCGGCGCCGCCCCTGAACCGGCTCTATGGCTTCGCCCGCGGCTTCGATGAATATGATGACTACACCTTTGATCTTGATCGGACTGCGGACCTCTTTCAGCATGGTATGGACGCGAAGGTCCGTATCCATTCCGGGCGCACGGGCTCGCTCATTACGGATGCGGCGGTGCAGGCACTGCACCGCGCGCGCCGCCCCGGGCATCCCTTCTTCCTGTTCGTGAACTACTTCGACGCGCACCACAACTATGAGCCGCGCATGCCCTACAGCATGGAGGTCTCGAAGGACTACTACGGCTACCACTGGGGCAATGTGGATGAGTTGCTCATGTCGCCTATGCCCTTCGAGGAGATGCGGCCCTATGTCGAGATTGAGCGCCTGCGCGCGCTCTACGCCGCCGAAGTCCGCGAGGTGGACGACGAAGTTGCGCGGCTGGTGGCACACCTGAAAGAGACCGGTGCCTACGACAACACGATCTTTGTGCTCTTCGCCGACCATGGCGAGGAGTTCCTGGAACACGACCAATTGACGCACGGCAAGTCGCTCTATGAGGAAGTGCTCCGCGTGCCGCTGATTCTGGCGGGACCCGGCATCGAAGCGGGTCGCCGCATTGACGTGCCGGTCTCGCTCGTGGACATCGCCCCGACGGTGATCGCCCTCACCGGGGCGCCGGCACTGCGCGACTGCGATGCCCCCTCGTTGCTGGAGCCGATCCCGGATCGCCGTATTCATGCCGAACTCGATCTCCCGGGCTACACCCTCGAAAGCATGTTGCAGGACGGCATGAAGCTCATCCGGAACCGGGGTGTTGCCTCGAAGAAACTCTATGACCTTGTCGCGGACCCCGCGGAATCACACAATTTGCGCGCGACCGAAGCGGTGCGTGTAGCGGAACTGACGGTCGAACTGGACCGCCACGTGACCGACGCACGGATGCTCGGCTTCCGTCTCGCAGGCGGCGAGAGCACAGAGGCGCGTGGCCCGGTCGAGAGCCTTGAAGCGCTGGAGGAGCAACTCCGTGCGATGGGCTATCTCAGCGGCGACGCCACGTCGACCACCCAGCCCGCCGCCCCCGCCCCCACGCCCGGCGGTATCCAGGTCCGCAGTTTTTACGAACAACCACCCGGCACCTTCAACGCGATTCTCCAGAACACCGGCACGCGCGACGCCGCGCTTGGCCCGGCATCCATCGCGCTGCCGGGACATGGCGCGCCGGTGCATACCTGGTGGATCGATATACAACCGGCAATTCTCGCGCCGGGCGCATACGGCGTCTTGCGTTACGCACTCAAGCGCGCGAAGGACGCGCCGCAGGCCGTCGAGCTTACGTTCGCGGGCGGAGGTGATCCTCTGGCGCTGCGTACGGACGCGGCGGCATGGCATCCGCAGTACCTCGTCGTGGACCGGGAAGCCGGCACGCTCTACTGCTACCTGTCGAACACGGGCAGCGAGACGCTCGTGCTGAACGCGTTGCAAGTGGATGGGGTCGCGTTGCAGCCGGTGACGGACTCAGACTTGTTGATACCCGCGGGGAAACACGGACTTCTGGTTGCGGATTCGGCATCGCTTCCCGACTTCACCGGCTACCACGCAGGCATCCTTCGCCATGGCGACACGTTTCGCGCGGTCACGATCTACGACGCCGCTTCGGCCTTCCACCTCGGCTGGGAAGCGGCGGAAGAAGCCGACTTCTTCGAATGTCCGACGCACAAGCACGGGCCCTTCGATCAGGCTGCACAGAAACTGCTGGCCTTTCGCGCGGAGACCACCGCCGTATTGCCGACGCTGCATCTTTGCCGGAACCGTCTGCCCGCAGGTCTCGGTGCCTTCGCGCCGCTTGCGCCGCGGGTGCTGGTGAATCCCGCCGCGGCAAACCTGCGGCGCGGCGAGGCGGATGCATGGCAAGGCTACGATGCGGCGCTCGATCTGATCGGCACGCGTATTGCACCGGGTCTGTATGCAGCGGTACTCGACGACACCGCGCCCACAGCAGGCGCCTACGGCGCCCTCGCCACGCCGGAGGATGCGGTGATTACCCTCGACGACGCCCGCGCCGCCGCGTGGCTCGCCATCGCCGCCGGGGCCAAGGGCCTGGTCGTGCGCGCGCGCGAGAACAATCCGAACGGTACCGACAGCTTCGCGCAACTGCTCGACGAGATCCGCCCTCATGCGACCCTGCTCGCGATCGGTGCGCCCGCGGAACTCGTCCAGAACGACCCCGGCGACGGCATCATCGCGCGCACGCTGCGCTGCGGCGATCGTGCGGTGTTGCTTGTCGTGCTTCGTGAGGCCGCCGGCGCCGGGCCTGTCGACCTGGTAATCACACACGGCCTTGGCGCGGCATCCCTGCGCGTCATGTCCATCGGCGAGCGCGAAACTTCCGCCACCCTTAACGCTGATGCTAGATCCGCTACCGTCACGGTCCCGCAACCGAAGCGCCTCGAAGTGTTCCTCATCAGCACCAATTGATCCGGCACAACGCTTTCAGCGTTGTTGGGTTTGTGCGCGTTTACCCAGGGTAGGCTCCCGCTGGTCGCCAACCCTGGGCTGGTATGCAGAACGCCGTTGGCGTTCCCGGATGGGTCCAGAATTGGTTACGAGGGAAGAAGACGGGGAACTCGGGGGACACGGAGAAGACACTCTTGTTCAGAGGAATTATTTTGCTATAGTTTAATACGGGTTTCTTGGGCAGGAAAAGTTTCATTGATGCTCATACTCACACGACTCCTAATACCGCTCATGATTCTCGTCGCCTGCAACTCAACGGCTACCGGGAACGCTCCGGCTACGAGTGGGGTTTCCGGCGCTGCGCCTGACTCGAGTGCACAGACAAGAGCACAAGATTTCGAGAGCGTTGTCACCTCCGATGCCTCAGTAATCGATTGCGATGAACTATTCCGTAGTACTCCCGAGAATACTCACGGTTTGTATGAATTCGAGTATAGGGATTATTTCAAGGATGACGCTGGTGTCGTTGTGCTGGATACGCTCCTGCGAAATTCGTATCGAATTCTCAACGGCCCTGAATCGGACCGATTGGAAGATTATTTGATTCGTTGTGTTCGAAGGGTTCCTGCCGAGCACCTTGGAAGTCTAGGCGCGATGCGTGACTATGTCTACGGTCGACCCGACGGCGTGACCATCGATGTCCCGCCAGAATCTCGAATCTATTATTCATCATTGTCTTGGAGTGGGAAGGACAAGAGTTTGTATGTTCTTCAGCCCTATTGCTTTTTGCCGTACTACGAGAACAATTCCTTCATCACGAGTTTCGAGCCCCGAATCTATACGAAGGTCGGCGAGGAGCTCTCTCTCACGAAGGTGTCGAAGTTGACACCTGTCTTGGCGCGTGGCCCGGGTCCGAACATGTCCATGCTGCATAGACTACTCCCGGGTGACAATCAGCAGGCGCTGCCGGACATCGTTTGGAGTCTAGGCCCGTCTGGAAGCGGCTCGTACGTCTATGTCTCCCAGCTGCACTACATCCCGGACAAAGGTACATGGGCTGAGGTTTGGCACCATAGCTTTCCGGAAGTCTTGAACGCGACCTATGACGAAGGACGGCTCATCGTTACCTGTAGCTACGGAGTACAGGAGCCGCTTACGATTCACGATGTGGAATTACAATGGGGTGGCGATCCAAGCCACTACGAAATAAGGCAAGAAGCGAAGCGGAGCTTCTGAGGCATGTTCGGCACAACACTTTCAGCGTTGCTGGGTTGATGCGCGTTTACCCAGGGTAGGCTCCCTCCTTCGCGCGAAGTGCTTCGGAGGGCACGTCCGTTGGTCGCCAACCCTGGGCTGGTGGGCGGAACGCAGTTGGCGTTCCCGGACGCACCCGAGCTTGGGGGCGGGCACAGCTCCGCCAGCCCGCTTCCCATGAATGGTCTTGACGAGAGAAGCCTCTCCACCATACAAGGGCGATCGTCCCCGCGAGCCGGATCGCGTCGGTGGAAGGCATCAACCGGCTCGCGGGGACGCTCGCCCTCCCTCGCAGGGTAGTGGTATGTGACGGCTGAGGCCTATTCGTCTGCGTCCAGGTTTCCGAAGGCTTTGCCGGTGAGGTCGTAGTTGAGGAGGTTGCCGTCTGTCGCGCCCTGGAGGATGTTGTTGGTGAGGAGGGTTCGGGTGGAGGCGGCGTCGACGCGGATGGCGTGGATCATTTCGGGTGGATCGCGGCGGTCGGCGATGGTGTTGTTGGCAATGCGGGTGCGGGTGGAGTTGAGGACTTCGATGCCGCGGAAATCGGGATCGAGGATCTGGCAGTCGCTGACGGCGACGTCGGTGCAGTCGCGCAGGGTGATGCCTGCGCCGGATTCGGGGCTGCCGCCGTGGAGGTAGTGCATGGTGTTGCCGGTGATGACGGAGGCGTCGCAGGCTTCGAGGTAGACGCCGTTGGCGGGCGGCCGGCCGGGCATGGGGCCGCGGGAGAGGTTGTTGCCGCTGAGGACGAGGTTGTCGCAGTGGGTGGCGTGGAGCGACCACTCGGTGCCGTTGTAGATGGTGTTGCCGGTCATGACGACGCGACCGGCGTGGCGCAGTTCGATGTTGCGGGTCTGGCTGCCGATGACGTTGCCGGCGATGGTGATGATGCGGGCGCGCTTGGGGGTGGCGGTCTCGTCGCCCCAGATACGGAGGTTGGCGCCGCCGGGGGAGATCCGGGCCTGGATGGTGTTGCCGGTGATGCTGATTTCGCAGATGTTGCCGTCGGTGCCTTCGAGCCAGATCTCGCCGCCGGTGGCTTCGCCGGCTTCGTGGCGGGCGGCGTCGCCCTCGGGGTCGTAGTTGTATTCGATGTCGTTCCCGGCGATCTGCATGTTGTGGACCTGGCCGTTAAACTGCCGGATGCCGCCGAGCTTGTTGTAGCTGATGTGGCAACCGGTGATGTTGACTTGGTGCATGTTGCAGTCGTCGAAGAAGACGCCGTAGCCGGCGTTGTCGTAAAGGTGACAGGCGTTCATGAGGACGTTACGGTTGCGCTCGACGAGGTGGATGGCGTGGTGGCATTGGCGCACGGCGACGAGGGAGAGGCTGGCCTGCATGGTCTTGCGCAGTTCGATGCCGTCGGCCTCAGGGTGCGCGCCGAGGATCTCGAATCCGGTGAAGACGGGGAAGCGCTCAAGATCCCAGGTGTGCGGCTGGATGCTCTCCGGGTCGGCGGTGCCCTGGTGATCACCGATCACGCGGAGCGCGGGGCCCGGGCCTTCCATCCGAATACGCGTCGCGCCCCATTGTCCGCGCACGCCGCCGTAGCCTTTCTTCGTCAGGTCAATGACCAACGGCGCGGTGATGCGGTAGGTGCCCTTATGCAGTTCGAGAACGCCGTCGCCGTCGTCGAGACAGTGTTGCAGGGCTGCGGTGTCGTCGGTGGTGCCGTCGGCGGTGGCGCCGAAGGTGAATGCGTCTGCCATGGGGAGAACTCCTTGCGGGGGTGTGTCCGGGCACGGTAACAGACGGCGGCGGAGGGGGACAATGGTTCGCGCCTATTGGCGTGATCTGGGTTGGTTGGCACGCGCGGACGCGTGCACTGGATACCCGCCTTCGCGGGTATGACGGCACGGGTGAATCAGTTGGTGTATTCCGTGACGCGGATGCGGAACTGGGGGTTGCCGCGGACGGAGGCCTTGAGGTAGTAGAGGCCGGGCTCGTCGATGATGCGGAAGGACTCGAGGTAGGGTTCGTTGCTGTTGACGCTGGTGAAGGGCTGCTTTTTCTCAGCGTCCCAGAAGTTGATGGTGAGCTTGTCCTGGGGGCTGTTCCATTGGGTGATTTCCCATTCGACGCGCCAGAGGCCGGAGTTGATCTGGAAGGCAGGAAATTCTTCGGAGCGGTTACCGAGGTACTGATCGACGATGCGGGTCTGCATTTGTGGGGTGTAGTCGGCTTCGAGGGCTTCGTTCATTCG
>JAUIKJ010000412.1 GCA_030430835.1 Candidatus Hydrogenedentota bacterium | reverse complement strand
CCCGCTCGTAGGCCTCGAAGCCGGCCATGACATAGATGGACAGGCTACCCTTGCGCGGGGAGAAGCCCGCGAGAAACCACTGTCCTTCCCGACCGCTGGCGTAGCGGTAGTGATAACGCCCGAAGCCGACGATGCTGCCGCCCCACATCTTCGGTGGTTGCCGTGTGATCCCGCGCAACAACTTCAACAGGGCCTCGGCATCGGCGCGCTGTTCTGCGTCTGCTACGGATGCGATAAAAGCCGCCACGTCGCCATCGTTCTCCTGGGTCCTCAATGGGGTCTTCGCCATGATTCTCTCTCGTGCTGCGGTGGTTTGCGGCCAGATATGAAACCGGCCACGGCGTCCGAAGGCGCCGTGGCCCCAAATTTCACGGGGTGACGCCCGGACTAGATTCCCGAAACATCGAACTCGATGACGCGCCAGGTGCCGTCTTCGTTCTTGAGAATGTACTCGAAGGTCAGGGTGCCGAAGGCACCGTTTACGGTGACCGGATAAACGGACGCGGTGTCGCCATCCACCTTCACCTCCGCATCGCTGCCGTCGACCTCGATGCCGTCCCAATAGCCCTGGTCCATCGCATCCTGCTGAAATTGGCGCCAGCCCGCCTTGTCGCCGTACTCGTAGTGCTCGAAGTCTTCCGAGAAGTAGGTCATCACCGTATCCAGGTCACCCTCGGTCACTGCCGCGCCCATGGCTTCCAGGGCCGCACGTGCCGCTTCCTCCGGTGTCATGGCCGCGGTATCTCCACCACTATTCTCGATCAAGAGGAGCAGGGCCGCCTGCTGCTCCGCGCTCAGCTCGGTCACCAGGGCCTGCAGTTTCTCCGTAATATCACCGGCCGACGCCGATAAGGCCACGGTGCCGGTCGCAACGCCCAGAATCAGTCCACCAATCAGCTTCTTCATCCTGCGTTTCCTTTCGTCCGCCCCAGCGCACCCGGAGCATGGTTGCGTACCCAGTCGGTCTCTCATGGTAGACCGGACGCTGGGATTCTTCAATCCCGGACCCCGGTGGGAAATATGCGCATATCGCCTGGATTTCGTATACTCCACAACTTCTATACGCAATCATGCCGGGTTCATACGATGCCCGGCGAGAGAGGGAGACCGATGGCCACCAAACGCACCCCGAAGTCGAAATCCGCCAGCCGCGAGCACTCGAAGCTCATTTCGGAATCCGCCGAGCGCGCGCCCAGCCGCGCCATGCTCCGCGCGGTCGGCTTCGGTGATGCCGACTTCAAGAAGAACATGGTGGGCATCGCCTCTACCTGGAGCATGGTCACGCCCTGCAACATGCACATCGACGTGCTCGCCCGCGAGGCGGAACTCGGCGTGAACAAGGCCGGCGGCAAGGGCATCATCTTCAACACCATCACCATCTCCGACGGCATCTCGATGGGTACCGAGGGTATGAAGTACTCCCTGGTCTCCCGTGAGGTCATCGCCGACTCCATTGAGACGGTCACCGGTTGTGAGAACCTCGACGGCATCGTCGCCATCGGCGGCTGCGACAAGAACATGCCCGGCTGCATGATGGGCATCGCGCGCCTGAACCGCCCCTCGGTCTTCGTCTATGGCGGCACCATCATGCCGGGTGACCACAAGGGCACCCCGGTGGATATCGTCTCGGTCTTTGAGGCCGTGGGCGCGCACGCGCGCGGCGACATCAACAGCAAGGAACTCAAGAAGATCGAGTCCTGCGCCATCCCGGGACCCGGCTCCTGCGGCGGCATGTACACCGCCAATACGATGGCCAGCGCGATCGAAGCGCTCGGCATGAGCCTGCCCAACAGCTCCGCGCAGGCCGCCATCTCCAAGGATAAGGCGAAGGACTGCCGCGATGCCGGCGCCGCCGTGGTCAACCTCCTTAAGAAGGGCATCCGCCCGAAAGACATCATGACGAAGAAGGCCTTCGAGAACGCGATCACCGTGGTGATCGCGCTCGGCGGTTCGACGAACGCGGTGCTCCACCTGCTCGGCATGGCGCATACCATTGGCGTGAAACTGAAGCTCGACGATTTCACCCGCATCGGCAAGCGTGTGCCGGTGCTCGCGGACCTGCGCCCGAGCGGCAAGTACATGATGAGCGAGCTCGTCAAAATCGGCGGGCTCACGCCGCTCATGAAGATGTTGCTGGATGAAGGCCTGCTTCACGGCGACTGCATGACGGTCACCGGCAAGACGGTCGCACAGAACCTCAAAGGCGTCAAGCCCTATCCCAAGAAACAGGATGTCGTCCACACCTTGGAAGATCCGATCAAGAAGGACAGCCACCTCGTGGTCCTCTATGGCAACCTCGCCGAGGGCGGCGCGGTCGCCAAGATCTCCGGCAAGGAGGGCCTGCGATTCACCGGCAAGGCGCGGGTCTATGACTCCGAAGAGACCGCGCTCAAGGCGATCCTCGACGGCACGATCAAGAAAGGCCACGTCATCGTCATCCGCCACGAAGGCCCCAAGGGCGGCCCTGGCATGCGCGAGATGCTCGCGCCGACCTCGGCGGTCATGGGCAAGGGCCTCGGCAAGGACGTCGCGCTCATCACCGACGGCCGATTCAGTGGCGGCAGCCACGGCTTCGTTGTCGGCCACA
>JAUIKJ010000411.1 GCA_030430835.1 Candidatus Hydrogenedentota bacterium | reverse complement strand
CCGTGGCCCATTTCGACAACAGCGCCTTCAATCCCTACAACCCGGACCCGACCAAGACGATTACTTATGGCGCACAGACGGTAGACGAGATGTGCCAGGGGTTCATTTTCTACACACACAACGACGAGGACCTCGGTATACAAATCGATCCCGCGACCGGCTGGGAAGTCGATCGCGTCGCCTCGGCCAACTAGCGTTTCGGTCAAGGACCAACAGGGAGAACGCGGATGCCTGCAGCAATGCGGTGGCTATTGCTAGCGGTGGTGTTGTTGACGTTGACGCCGGCGGGTGCCGTGGCGCTGGGCGCGCCGGTGGGAGCGATGACCTTCAAGGACATCCGTTACCTGCCGCGAACGCTGGATGACTTCGGCGCGGTATCGGCCTACGCCTTTGTATTCTTCTGTTCCGCCTGCCCGGAATCGGAGAAGGCGCTGGAAGCCTTTGCCGCATCGGAAGCGGCGTACCGCGGCCACGGCGTGCAGTTCGCGGCCATCAACTCCGGGGATACCGACTCCATTCGCGACATGGCCTGGCAGACCCTGCAGCGAGAAATTCACCTGCCGGTCCTGAAGGACCGTGATACCTCCTGCGCCACGGCGATGGGGGTGGACAATTTCGCGACCGTTGTCGTGCTGGATGCGGATCGCAGGCTGTGCTACCGCGGTAATGTGGACGGCTTTGCGGCGGCGCTGGACGCCGTGCTGGCCGGTGCGACGGTGGCGGTCTCGGAGACAGCCGTAGCGGGAAAGCCGATCACCGCCCCCGCGGATCCGAAGGCCGAGGGCGAGGTTACCTGGGCATCGGATATTGCGCCCATCATGAACCAGCATTGTGTGTCCTGTCACAGCGCCGAGGGGCAGGGCCCCTTTGCCTTGACGAGTTACAAGAAGGTGGCGGCCTATTCCGACATGATCGCCGAAGTCATGACCGAAGGCCGGATGCCGCCGTGGTACGCCCATCCGGCCTATGGCGAGTTTCGCGATGATCGATCGGTGCCCGCGTCGGACCGCCTGCGGGTACGGCAATGGATCGCGGCCGGCATGCCCGAGGGCGACCCCGCGCGGGCGCCGGAACCGGTGCTGCGTGATCCCCAAGGCTGGGCGATTGCGCCGGATGTGGTGATCGAAGCGAAGAGCATGAGCGCGTTGCCGAAGTCCGGCTTCGTGCCCTACCAGTACATGTTCCTGCCCTACGAATTCACCGAGGACACCTACGTGCAGGGTATCGAGATCAAGCCAAGCAATCCGAAGGTGCTCCACCACGGTAACCTCTTCTTCACGCGTGGTGGCCTCAATGTGGATCAGGCGAAGGATTTCCTGACCGGCACGGTGCCGGGCGGCATGCCTTCGGTGCTGGACAGCGGGAACGCCTGGGTCATCCCCAAGGGCGCGCGCCTGTGCCTCCAGTTGCACTACGTTACCACGGGCAAGCTTGAGTCCAATCGCATGTCGGTCGGGCTGCGTTTCGCGCGCGGCGTGGTGAACAAGCGACTCTACTACAAGAATCTCGACGACGCTGCCTTCAAGATTCCACCGCACGACCGCGCCTTCAAGTTGGTTTCAGCCGACACCCTGGCGGAGGACGCCACGGGCCTCGGACTCTTCGGGCACATGCACCTGCGCGGGCGCGACATGACCTTTTACGCCTACTATCCGGATGGGCGCAAAGAAGTGCTGATGACCATGCCGAACTACAATTTCGACTGGCAGCTCACCTACCGGTATCCGCCGAACGCGTACCGCTTTCCCGCGGGGACGAAGATCGAGTGTGTGGCGCACTACGACAATTCGGCCTTCAATCCCTACAATCCCGCGCCCGAGCGCGAAGTCCCCCATGGCGAGCAGACCGTCGACGAGATGCTGAACGGTTTCTTCGTGTATACGCACGATGCGGAGCAATTGAATCTCCGCGTGGACCCGAATTCCGGCCATGCCATCGAGCAGGTCGCGGCGAACAATTAGGGATGCTACTTCGTGTCGGGTGCGTCGTTGCGATCCGGGCACAACCCTTTCAGGGTTGTCTCGGTGACGCCCTTTACTCAGGGTAGGCCCGCCGCCTTCGATGGCGCGCCAACCCTGGGCTTCGCGGCGCAACGCTTTCGGCGTATTGAGTGCGCTTTCTACGCCAAGGGCGTAATGCTTCACAGCGTAAGGTTGCCAGCGTACGGAAGGGTAACGCGGCTTGCGGATTCGCCGTTGCTTCTCTATGCCAAGGGCGTAGTGCCGCAAGATCTGGGGTTGCCGGCCAACGGGAGGTACCCCAAGTCAACAACCCAATGCGGCCGACGCTAGAAGCGTAGTGCCCTGATTTGCCGGCATCGGCCCGGCGTATGGCTCCCCGCCCGCGCGTGCCCATGTGTTAGGATCGCGGGGAGGAGGCGATCTACGATGAGCGAGCGCAAACACCACGCGACCGAGGCCGAGGCCCGCGAGACGGCCGAGAGCGCGCGTCAGAAGCAGTGGCAGCACCCGAGCTTCATGAAGGAGCTCTTTCTCGGCACGCTGCGGATGGATTTGCTGTATCCCTTTCCCGGTCTCGACGAGCCGGATCGTCCGGAGTACCTCGAGTACCGGAAGCGCCTGAAGCAGTAC
>JAUIKJ010000410.1 GCA_030430835.1 Candidatus Hydrogenedentota bacterium | reverse complement strand
CCGAGGCCGCGCGCCATGTACAGCGGGCCGATGATCGTGCCGTCCTGCAGCAGCTTGATGTCGCGAATCCAGTCCGTCTCTGAACGGCGTTGCGTGCCATGCTGCACGATGCGGTCATACTTCTTCGCCGCCGCCTGGATCTGCTGGCCTTCGAAAATGTTGTGCGTCGCCGGTTTCTCGACGTAGACATCCTTGCCCGCTTCGCAAGCCCAGATCGTCGCCAGGGTGTGCCAGTGGTTCGGCGTCGCGATGCTCACCGCGTCGATTGCGGGATCCTGCAGGGCCTCGCGAATGTCCGTGTAGGTCTTGGGGGCCTTGCCCGTGTTCTTCTCGACCACCCGCGCAGTCCGCGCAAGCACCCGATCATCCGCGTCGCAGATGGCGACGATCTCAGAACCGTCCGCCTTGGAGAATCCCTCCAGATGGCTGCGGCCACGGCCGTTGACGCCCATGACGCAAATGCCCAGCTTCTCGTTTGCACCGAACACCCGGCCGCCCGTGACGACCGTCGTCGCCATTGCCGCGGCCGCGGTCGTACCCATAAATTCTCGTCGGGAAATGCCCATCGTTCCAACCTCTCTTTCTGTTGCTCCCGGCCGGCCATCCAGTCGAGCCGGAGAAAATCCGCTAGATGTGGGAAAGGTTTATTGTGGACCATCGGCCTCGGAATCGCAAGTGGTGCCGCTCTATGCGGTGGGTGTAGGCTGTGCGGCCCATGAGCCCGCCCCGCCTGAAGCACGAAGCCCGTCTCGTCCTCCTCCTCAACGGCCTGTATCACGTTGCGGACGCACTGTGTTCAGTCTTCGTCGGGGTCTATTTCTATCTGCTCAGCCAGGACCTCACGGTCGTGTACACGCACTACCTCGTCATCTACGCCGTCACGCCCCTTGCCTTCCTCGCGGCGGGCTGGTATGCGCAGGCCTTCGACCGGGTCCATGTCTTCCGCGCGGGGCTATTGCTGCACGCCGTGTACTACGGCGCGATTCTCTATCTACAAACCGACGCGCCCACGCACTCCATCGCACTCGGCGCGCTGCTCGGGATAACTTGGGGGCTGTTTTGGGCGGGGAACAATACCTTCACCTTCGACGTGGCGGATCCGCTGGCGCGGGACTATTTCTTCGGCTGGCTCACGGCGATCATGGGCGCGGCCCGCTTGGTCGCACCGCTGATTGCCGGCGCGGTCATCAGCTTTATTCCCGGCGCAACGGGCGGCTACCAACTCATCTTCGGCATGGCCGTGGTGCTCTACCTGCTGTCGATTCTCCTCAGCGCCCGGATACCGCCGGACCGCACCCGGCGGATCTTCCACATCCGCCGCGCACTCTTCCCGGGCCGCGACCAGCGGGATTGGCAGATGATTATGGCGGCGTCGATGACATTGGCCGGCTCCTTCAACATTTTCCAGTTTCTGCTCGGTCTGCTGCTTTTCACCATGACCGAAAACGAGATGCAGGTCGGCGGCTTTGCGGCCTTTCAGGCCCTGGCGGGGATTGTCGCCGCGTGGTTCGTCGGGCGGGTGCTCAGGCCGCGAACACGCCGCGTTTCTATGCTCACCTCCGTGGGGATCCTGCTGGTCGCCGGTGCGATGATCGCGTCGAACCTTACTATCTTCACCCTGATCCTCTTCGGCTTTATGCGCTCCGTGGCCATGCCGCTCTTCGGCGTGCCGCATTCGAGTGTCCGGCTGGATGTAATCGACCGCTGTGCCCAGGATCCATCCCAGCGAATTGAGTACATCTGCGCGTGGGAAGTCCCCTTGGCGGTCGGACGCGTCATCATGATGACCCTGCTCATCGTGCTTGGAAACAACTGGGGGACCGATGGACTGCGGGTGGCGCTCTTCCTGCTTTGCGCGAACCGGGTGTTCACCTATTGCTTCGTGTCGCAGACTTTGGTGATGCGTGACGCGCGATGATCATGCGAATGCGCCTTCCACGTGGCGCCTTCCAAAAGCACTTCGCAATCGGGATATGCCCCCGCGCAGGAGACGCAGGAAGGATGTCGACCCGAATTTTCGGGCGGCGAATACGCTTGCTCAGGCGGACAGGACGGCTTTCGTGCCGCGGCGCATGGCGATGATCTCTTCGTAGACCGCCTCGTACTCGCCGACAATGCTGTCGCGGTCGAAGTTCTCGCGGGATTTCCTCCGGCCATGATCGCCCATGCGCTTCGCAAGCGAGGTGTCGCTGAGGATCTCCACGGCGTAGCGCGCCATTGCCTCGATGTCACCCACCTCGCACAGGTAGCCGTCCTCACCGTGACCCACCACTTCGGTAATGCCGCCGCTTGCCGTGGCGAGTACGGGCACCCCGCAGGCCATTGCCTCGAGCGGAACCAGCCCGAAGCTCTCGTGTTCGCTGGGCTGAAATATGAGATCGGCGCAGGGCAGGATGCTTTCGATATTCTCGTAGCTGCCGAGGTACTTGATCCTGTCGGTGATCCCGAGCTGTTTCGCGACGCCGACGGCGGCCATGCGCTCGGGGCCTTCGCCCACCATTATGAGCCGGGCATTTACCTGGTCGCTGATCTTCTTGAAGGCGCGTACGACATCCGTCACCCGTTTGACCGGACGGAAGTTCGAGACGTGCATGATGATCTTCTCGTCGCCTTCCGCAAGCTGACAGCGGCGG
>JAUIKJ010000409.1 GCA_030430835.1 Candidatus Hydrogenedentota bacterium | reverse complement strand
TGGGCGCGGCCGAAACCGTCGTAATGCGCGGTCTCCGTGAACGTGACCGGCGGCGACACCACAGTACGCAGCTCGGTGAGGTCAAAGACCTGCAGGCCGTGATCGTTCGTTTCGGCCACGATGTAGGCATGGTTCGCGTAGGTCTTCACGTCGCGCCAGAGCGACGTACCCACGTGCGCCGGCAGCTTGCCGAGGTAGACGGGGTTCACGGGATCCGTGATGTCGACAAAGGTGGTTCCGTCACTCACACCCACAAGGGCGTATTCCCGGTCTGTGGCGGGATCGACCCAACCCCAGTGGTCCAGAGACTCGGCCGTGCTGAAATCCGCGTTGGTGATCTGCGCGTAGAGATCGACGTTCTCACAGGGAAACCCGGCGGCGAGCCCGTCGACGCAGGGCGTCAGGCTACCACCACCCGCCATTGCCGGAAACGCAGCAAGCAATCCCAGCCAGCACATCCGCGAAATACCTGAACCCATTGCGAACTGCCCCCGTAGCCACGACAAGAAATACGTCAAACAAGTATACCACGGGGCAGGACAACACCCGGCGACGCATCGACAACCTAGAGCAGCGGCGACGCGAGAAAACACGCGCCTTCCATCCACTCGCGGAGCAGGTGGGGTGCCCGCGGATCGAGGGGACGGGACTGCGCGGCGAGACCACGGACCCAGCCGGCGGTCTGCTCGATCTCGTCGGCACTGTAGTGGAGCAGGGCAATCTCGAAGTTCACGTACATGCTGCGCATGTCGAGATTGGGCGAACCCGTTACCGCCAGCCGATCATCGAAGAGCAAGACCTTGCCGTGGACCATGCCCGGTTCGTAGAGCAGAACCTCGGCGCCGGCCTGGGCCAGGCGGCGCAGTGCGGGACCGCGCGCCAGATCGGGGATGCGGTGGTTCGAGGTGGCGGGCACCACGATACGGACATCGCGCCCCGCGCGGGCTTGCAACGCAAGCACATTCAGGATCGCGGCATCCGGCACGAAGTAGGGCGTCACAATCCAGATACGCTCCTTCGCGTCCATCGCGGCCGCCATGAACATGTCGTGCAGGGTATCCTCCGGCACGTCTGGACCACTGCCCACGACCTGCAGCAGGCTGTTGCCGGTCGCCTCCGGCCGCTTGGGAGCAACGCGAAGCTCCTGCTCGGACACGTATTCCCAGTCGCTGATGAAGATGTTGTCAATGTCCTGTACGGCGGGACCGCGCAGGAACACGGCGCAGTCCTTGAAACGCTTCGCATAGGGCACCGGGCCCATGAAGTCTTTGGAGAAGTTCATGCCGCCGACCATGGCCGTTTCGCCGTCCACCACGACGATCTTGCGGTGATTGCGCAGGTTCGCGGACCACTTGCGGCGCAGGGGAAGCACCGGCAGAAAGCGCTCCACCTCGCCGCCGGCTTCGCGCAGGCGGGCGACGTAACGCCCGGAGGTACGGATGCAGCCGAGGCCATCGAGGATAAGGCGCACCTGAACGCCCTCGCGGGCCTTGCGCGTCAGCACGTCGATGATGCTGCGCCCGACTTCTTCCCGGCCCAGGATGAAGGTCATCGCGTGGATGGAGTGCTCTGCGGATTCGAGCATGGCGATGAGTTCATGGTAGGCGGTCTCACCGCTGTAAACGATTCGCGCGTCGTTGCCACTGCGTGCAGGCGGCATGCCCGCGGCGAGCAGGACCTCTTCCGCGCGGTGATGCGGCGCGATCTGCGGCGTCTCCCAGTCCCGGTGGTACAGCTCGTTTTTCCGGCGCACGCGGCGCGGCAACTTGCGGCCGCCCACGACCACGTAGAGCGGCACGGCCACATACGGGATCAAGACGATTGCCATGACCCAGGCCAGCGCGCCGGAGGAGCGCCGCTGATCGCGCAGCACATGCGTGACCAGCGCCAGCGCGAGCAGAAAACCCGCGACCGTCAATCCGTGTTCGAAGACGAACTGAATCAGGGACATGGTCATGCGTACATTATGGCACGCATGCGGGATTCCACGCAGATCGCGCTATTCGGGCTGCAGGATGATATAGGTCGGCAGACCGAGTACGCCGAAGTACTCCTGCACCGCCGCGGTATAGGGCTCGCTGGGGTCTTCGGCCTGGAACTTAACCTTGACGTAGCCGTCCAATGCTTCGAGTACGGCCGGCTCCTGCAGCACGGTCTTGTTCATTACCAGACAGTTCTTGCACCAGGTCGCCCAGAAGTCGAGCAGCACCGGCTTGTTCTCCGCCTTGGCCTGGGCGAGCCCGGCCTCGAGCGAGGCAACCCAGCCGTGGGCGTCCGCCTCCGCGACGCTTTCCTGCACGAGTGCCGGGTCGGCGTTCTGGTTGTCCCAGATACTCCAGGCATGGTAGCCGTAGTAGACGGCGAAGCCGATGATGAAAACGCCGAAGGCCTGCTTCACGCGGGTCATCCAGGTGCCGGGCTTGGGCAAGATCGACAGGCTCGCGCCCACGAAGGGCCAGGGCAGGGCCATTCCCACGCCGAGTAGGAACGGCAGGGCGAGCGCGAGACGGTTGCCTTCCTGGTACTGTCCCTGCGCGTAGAGGATTGTAAAGATGACCACCGGCGCAACACAGGCACCCGCGAGCAGGGCGGAGATGGCGCCCATGGTGAGCGCGATGCCGAAGCTGCCCTTCTCGTTCT
>JAUIKJ010000408.1 GCA_030430835.1 Candidatus Hydrogenedentota bacterium | reverse complement strand
CACCTCAACGGTCAGGACGGGCTCTTCGATCACGGCGGCCGCGGGCGGCTTCTTCATGGCACGCAAGGCCGACATCAGCAAGAAGCCGACCACGATGATCAACACGCAGAGAACCATGCGCACGATCGCCGACGCGGCGTTGCCGCGTTGCTTTTTCTTCGCCGGGGCCGCCGGTATCTTGCTGGGTTCTTCCGTTTCGCTCATACTGCTGGTTTCTCTTCCTCGCGGGATGCTGCCCGCGCCTCCGCTTCGATGACTTCCCGTATTACCGCATAGACGGCACACCACTGCGCCGTCATGTCCCCACCGATCTTTTCCATCAGCCCTTCAATGTTTTTCAGCATCTCCGTCTCCATCTCCTTCAGCACCGTGGCGCCTTCCCTGGAGAGAATGATGCGCACGGCGCGCCGGTCGTTCTTGCGCTGTTCCCGGGTGACCAGACCAAGCTCGACCAGCCGGTCCACCATGACTGATGCAGAGGGCGGGGAGACCTGCAGGCGTTCCGCCAGCTCCTTGATGGTGGCCTCCCGCAGTTCCTCAAGCACCGTCATGGCGTTCCACTGCGGAAAGGTGATGTCGGGCGCGCGCCGCCGGGCCACACTGTCGCGTGGCATCCCCTCAAAGCACCGGACCATGCGCTCCTTGAGCATCTGGATGGTCCGGAAAATTTCACGCGCATCGGCGCGCCGTTGGGTGGTGGAATCAGACATAGGGCTTCAGTTCGATTGCTTATTAGTTAGAAGCCCGAATTGTAATGGCCAGGGAGCGGACGATCAAGCGAGCATTGCTGAGGCCTCGTTAAGCCAACGATAGAGAACGACTTAGCGGCGCGGCCCCGTCCACAGCGCACACCGGCGCCGAGATGAAACACGCCCGGCGCCGAAACGCCGGGCGTGTCAGATACCCTCGTGAATCAGGCGCCCTGGTTCGTAATCTGTTCGATCATGCCCAGGATGGGCTGGAAGAGCGCGATGAAGAGAATAATTACCACGATACCAATGACGACGGTGAAGATCGGCTGAAGCGCTTCCCCCAGGGTGGCCACGGAGATCTTAACCTCCTCTTCGTAGCGATCGGCGATCTGCTCCGCCACGGCGTCCACGCGACCGGTGTCCTCGCCGGTGACAAACATGTCGGTCACCACGGGCGGGATGACATCGGCGTGCGCACGCATCGGCGGCTCCAGTCCGCCGCCCTCTTCCACGGAGTTTCGAATGCTCTGCAGACTCTCGGCGACCGCGCGGTTGTGAATCGCGCTGCGGCTCAGGTCCAGCGTGGTCATCATGGAAACACCGCTGCGCAGCAACACCGACATCGTGCGGCACATCTCGACGATGGCATTCTTGTGCAGGATGGGACCGACGACGGGGATCTTCAGCTTTATCTTGTCTGCGGCGAGTCGGCGAACCGGGTTCCGCACCACCAACGGCACCCACCACCAGACCGCCACGGCATTGGAAATCTGCAGAAAGACCACGGTCTCGTTCGGGATGTCGACATTCGCTTTCTTGAACATCGCCTCGAACTCGGGCACCACGAAACGTGTCAACAGCACCATCACGCCGAAACAGGCCGCGACCAGCATCACGGGATACACCATGGCCCCGCGCACCCGCTTGCCCAGCAGCTCGCGTTGCTCTCGGTAGGCGGTAACCCGCTCGAGCACGCCGACCAGGGTACCGCTCGCTTCGGCGGCCTTGATGAGATTGACGAAGACCGAATCGAAATAGCGTGGGTGGCGATCGAAGGCTTGCCACAGCGGGTTGCCCTGCTCCACGTATTCGGCGATGTCGGCAATCAGCGCGCGTACGGCCGACCGGCTGCCGCGCTTGGACAGCGCGCGCAGGGATTTCAGAATCGGCGTGCCCGCCTGCAGCAACATGATGAGCTGGCGCAGGAAGGCGGTTACGTCGGAACTGCGCACACCACCACTAAAGGGACGCGCCGCAGGTGCGGGCTCCGCGAGCTCCGTCCGCACCACCGGCTTCTCCAGTGTGATGGGCTTCGATTCCTGGATCTCCACCACTTCGGGCGCCGGCGCTTCGCGCTCGATCTCCGCATTGAGATCGACTTTTTTCTTCGCGGCCGCCGCTTTCTTCTTGCGGGTGGTCGTCGCCTTCTTTTTCCGGGGCGCGCTCTTCTTCGGCGTCGCGCCTTCCTTCGCTTCCGCGTTGCCGGCCATGTTCTACCCTTTCTTCAGCCTTGCCGCATCCCGCGCACGAGGGCGCCTGGCGCGGACTGGTGTCTGCATCAATCGGCCCGCTGCCCGCTCCAATACACTACGTCATAATTACTCGCATCCTTGAAAAGCACCACCGCCTCAACCGTGGCCCGGGTCTGCTGGTGTGGCTCGCCGTCCGGACCGAACTTGGCCACCACCCCTTCGCTCTGAATCCGGAAACAACGGGACTCCGTGGTCAGCGCGGAGGGAAAGGTCCCCGGCTCGATCCGGTCCGGTTTCAGGTTGAAAGTTTCCGCGTCCTTCGCCATCGCCGCGGCAAAGCTGCCGATCGAATTGAACGGCCGCAGCCCGAGCTGGTCCGCGCGCGCGGCGGTTTCTACGGGTACGTCTGCGATCGCCGCGAGGACTTCCGGTGGCGCGGCGTTCACGTTAATAAAGTCCTTGGCCGCCCCCGACCCAAGCAC
>JAUIKJ010000407.1 GCA_030430835.1 Candidatus Hydrogenedentota bacterium | reverse complement strand
GGCGTCCCGGAAGATCCTCGCGGATCATCCAGTGAATCAGGAACGCATTGCGCGAGGTGAATTGCCGGCCACGCAGATCTGGCTTTGGGGCCAGGGCACTGCGCCGGAGATCGAAAGCTACGCCAGCAAATTTGGCATCAGCGGCGCAGTGATCTCCGCGGTGGACCTCGTCAACGGTATTGGACGATGCGCTGGCTTTGAGGTGATTTCGGTTCCCGGTGCAACGGGCTGGATCGACACGAACTACGAGGGCAAGGTGCAGGCGGGCCTCGATGCGCTCGACCGCCACGACTTCGTCTACATCCACCTGGAGGCACCGGACGAGACCGCCCACCAGGGCCGTGCCGACCTGAAGATCCAGGCCATCGAGGATTTCGACGCGCGTATCGTTGCGCCCTGCCTGAAATATCAGGACGAACATCCGGATACCCGCATCTTCATCGCGCCGGACCACTTCACCACCATCGAGACCAAGACGCACGCCGGCGGGCCGGTACCTTTCGCTTTGTGCGGTCCCGGGATCGCGTCGATCGGTGCGACGGCCTACTCCGAGAAGGCGGCCGCCGCGACCGGCATTCTCGTCGAAGAAGGCTACACCCTGATCGAGCGGATCATCCGCGACGACACCCTGACCTTCGATAAGGCCGTGGACCAGCCCGCATGCTGAGGCCAATGCCGCACGCGCCTCAAGACGATAGATAAGAGAAACCCCATCCCCCATCGGACGGGGACAAGACGGTACTATAACGGGATGGCTCCAGTTCGCGCAGACGGAGACGGACGGGAAGAACAACCCAGGAAACATGCACCGGCAAAGGAATTGAGCTGTGGCAACCCGAATCGAAATCTATGACACCACCCTGCGCGATGGCGCCCAGGGGCCGGGGATCAAGTTCTCATCCGACGACCAGATACAGGTCGTACGCGCGCTGGACGATCTTGGCGTGCTCTACATTGAAGGGGGCCAGCCGGGATCCAATCCGAAGGCGGTCGAACTCTTCGAGCGCACGCGGGACCTCGATCTGAAGCAGGCGAAGATGGCGGCCTTCGGCAGCACGCGCAATCCGAAGAGCGCGGTCGAAGACGATGCCAACCTGAAGGCCCTGCTTAGTGCGAAGACCGAGATCGTTACCATCTTCGCGAAGTCCTCTCCCACCCATGCGACCGAAATTCTGCGGGTATCGCTCGAGGAGAACCTGGTGCTCGTGGAGGAGTCGGTGAAGTACCTGCGCGAGAACGGCGTGCGCGTCTTCCTCGATGCGGAACATTTCTTCGACGGATACTTCGAAGACAACGAATACGCATTGGCCGTGATTGAGAAGGGTTTCGAGGCCGGCGCCGAATGCCTGATCCTTTGCGAGACCAACGGCGGCCGCCTGCCGCATGAGATCGCCGAGGCGACCCGCGCCGCGGTGGCGCGCTTGCCGCAGGCGCCGATCGGCATTCACACCCACAACGATTCCGGCTGCGCCGTGGCCAATACCCTCGCGGCCATTCGCGAGGGCGCGATGCACGTGCAGGGCACCATCAACGGCTACGGCGAACGCACGGGCAACGTCGATCTGTGCAGCGTGATCCCGAACCTGCAGTTGAAGATGGGCTACGACGTGGTGACCCCGGAACAGCTCGGCACCCTCGCGCACACGGCGCACTTCGTTGCCGAACTTGCGAACATGACCCCGCGCGATCACCAGCCCTTCGTGGGCCGGGATGCCTTCACGCACAAGGGCGGCATGCACGCTGACGCCGTGCGCAAGCAAAAGGCCAGCTACGAGCACATCAACCCCGAGCTTGTCGGCAACCGGACGCACATCGCGGTCAGTGAAGTTTCCGGCCGATCCAGCCTGACGCAGAAAGCCGAGGAATTCGGTATCACCCTCGATCGCGACACACCGGAGACCAAGCAGATTCTCCAGCGCGTGAAAGAACTCGAGAACGACGGCTACGAATTCGAGGGCGCCGACGCCTCGCTCGAGCTCATCATGCTGCAGGCCACCGGCAAGCACCGCAGCTTCTTTGAGACCGTTGGCTTTCACGTACGCGTGAACAACATCGGCGACAAGCAGCCGGCCATTTCCGAGGCGACTGTGAAGCTGCGCTTCCCCGATGGCACCGAGTCACACACCGTCGCCGAGGGCGACGGACCGGTGGATGCGCTGAACGTAGCGCTGCGCCGCGCGCTTGAGACGCCCTACCCCGAGATTGCCGACGTGCGGCTCGAGGACTACAAGGTCCGCATTCTCGACGGCAACCTGGCGACCCGCGCGAAGACGCGTGTGCTGATCGAGTCCAGCGACGACGATGCCTCGTGGTACACCGTGGGCGTCTCCGAGAACATCATCACCGCGTCCTACCTCGCGCTGCTTGACAGCATCGAATACAAGCTGTTGCAGACGCGGGGCTGCTAGCGGCGCGATGTGCCCGCCCGTCTCCACGCGGCATGCAGGACGGGCCGTGCCACAAGCCTTTCAGGCATGGCGTGCGTACCGCCAAACCCAGGCTAGCCGCCCGTTGGCCGGCGACCCTTCCGGGACCACGCCTTTACGGGCCGTAGGCGTGTGGTCCCAGAGGCCGGGACCGATCAGGCCCAGGTGATCTTCGTGGTCTCGTGTTTGTGGGCGAGGTCGAGGTGACAGGGAAGCACGCGG
>JAUIKJ010000406.1 GCA_030430835.1 Candidatus Hydrogenedentota bacterium | reverse complement strand
CGAAAGACGGTGCCTACATTGCCATGCACGACATACACCTGGAAGGAACCACGGATGTCGAGGAAAAGTTTCCGGACCGTGCACGAAAGGACGGCCGGTGGTATGCGGCCGATTTCACGCTCACGGAGATTAAGGGGCTGCAGGCGGAAGAGCGGCTGCCGAAGCGTTTCCCGCAGGGCGCGGGTGACTTTGAAGTCCCAACCTTTCAGGAAGTCATCGAACTTGTTCAAGGTCTCAATGCCAGTACCGGCCGTGACGTCGGGATCTATCCGGAATTGAAGTCGCCTTCGTTCCATAATAAGGAGGGCCTGCCCATGGAGGCGGCGTTCCTGAAGATTCTCGATGAATACGGTTATCATGGGCCCGATGCCAAGGTCTTTATTCAGTGCTTCGAGCCGGTAACGACCAAGAAATTGCGTACCGAATTCAAGACCGACCTGCCGGTAATTCAGCTCATTTCCTCGCGCCAGGCAGCCATGCTGCGCGATGCATCGCTCGACGAGATCGCCACCTATGCCAACGGCATCGGTCCGGACAAGGGGCTCATCGACAAGAACCCGCAGGTCGTCAAGGCCGCGCAGGCACGCGGTCTCGCCGTGCATCCCTACACCATTCGTCGCGACATGAAGCCCCGACAGTATGAGACCACGCAGGATGAACTGCGGCAGTTCTTCTTCGTCTATGGGGTCGACGGTATGTTTACCGACTTTCCGGACGACGCCGTGCGTGTTGTGCAGGCGGGCAAATAGCCGCCGATCACGGCCCCACCAGTACCGGCGTCCCCACACGGCACCACCCGAAAACCTGTGCCGCGTCCGCCGGACGCATCCGGATGCAGCCGCGGCTCTGTTTCGCGCCGATGCTCCCGGGCTCGTTGGTCGGGTGTATGCCATAGGGCGTCGCGCCATCGGAATCGCCGAGTCCCATCCAGAACGCACCAAGGGGATTCGACGGGTCACCCGCCTTGATGACATCGCCCCGGTTGTACCAGTCCGGATCTTCGATCATGTTGGCGATCGTGAAGCTGCCGGTCGGGGTCGCGTCCTCGAATCCCAGCCCCACGGGAAACACCGCCAGGATACGCTTGCCCTCGTAGACGGTCAGAAGATAGTCCCGTGTATTCACGACGATGCGCCGCGCTCCGGGGGGCGTCTTGCTTTCCTGCAGCGCATCCATGGCCTTACTGAGGTCGACACGGCGTTGCATACGTGGTGCCTCCGAAATACCCTGTTCCAGCGCAATTCGCCAGTCCGCGACGACGCGCTGCCACGCATCCGGTACTTCCGTCGCCCGCCCTGCGGCGTCCGCGATCGCCGACTGCGCCTCAACGTTGCGCCCCAGATCCACTAGCGCCCCCGCACGCCCGAGGTGAACCTGCAGGTCTTCGACGGGCGCGGCTCCGCGGCGCCCGGCCAACTGGTTGTAGGCAGCCAGCGCCGCTTCAGGTCGCCGGGCGTCCAGCAACTGCGCGGAAGCTTCCAGTCCTACGAGGGGTGGCGTATCAGTGGCCAACGCAGCACGTAGCGCGTGAAGTGGAAGCGAATCGTATGCGGCGGGGGAGGCATCGGCCATGAGGGGCGGCTGCTGAATACGCCACAGGTGCGAGCTTCCACTTCCGTCTGCCGGTTCCGGCCGCAGCACCGATCGCGCGAGCCATGCTGTGGCAAGGGTCAGCAACAGGAGGAAGAGGATAGCGAAGGCCAGCCGTAACCCGCGACGTCGCGGTAGGGGCACGGGGCGATAGCGCACGCTGCGCGCTTCCTGTTCCGCCAGTACGCTCCACTCCAGGGTCTGCTCACTTGAGGCAGGGGAGGCCCGGAGTTCCGTGGCCAACTGCTCAATCAGCGCTTGCGCCTCGCTGTGGCCCTCCAAGGCCGGCACGCCGCCCGCGCGCGGCAGCCGCACCCGAAGTTGGACGCCCATCGCCGAGATCCGCGTATCGATGGCATCCACCCGCACCACCTCGCCACGCACCAGCATCGCTTCCCCAGTCGTGCCATCGTCGCGGGAGGCTACCTCGATCTCGATTGCCGTACCCGGTTCCAGCGGCTGAAAGGTATGGATGCAAACACCGTTCGGACTCAGGTTAACTACCGTCCCACGCAGGAATGCGCCGCCGTGGGCCGCACCGAAATGGGCGGGCCGCTGCGTTGCGGCCCGCGGCATGGATCGGCGCTCGGCATCGTTGGGGCGCTTGGGAGCAGGCCTGACTGCCATCGTCCTCACTCAAGGTTAAGAAGCGTCTGACGAGTATACCACCCGGGCTGGCGCCGTGACCTTGGATCGCCATCCAGACGCCCCCTATAATCAAGCGCACAACGAGGTGTGCGATGAACGATTCCCCGATACAGGACGCTGAAGCAGCGCTCGATGCCTGGACCAACGAGACCCGGGACGGGCTCACTGCCATGGTTGCCCGCATCGAAGGTTTCTGCGAGACCCTTGAAGCGACGGCGGCCGAAGCGCCTGGGGCCGAGGCCGCTTCGGCGGTGGATGGCACAGCGCAGGCCGAAGAGTTGGCTCTGCTGAACGCCTCGCTGGAGCAGATGGAATCGCGCGCGGGGCATGGCGCCGGCTGGCGACACCCATGCCTGCTTGCCGTCGAATACGGCCACGCCGCCGTCCGCCATGTCGAATCGTGACATGGATGCGG
>JAUIKJ010000024.1 GCA_030430835.1 Candidatus Hydrogenedentota bacterium | reverse complement strand
TACACTCTGGTACTATCGTGAGATGTTGCGCAGCCTGTCAGATGGATGGTCGCATCCGATTCTCGCCGAACTTGCGCGTGCGGTGCGCCGCATGCACGTGGCCGCCGGTGAGGACGCGGCCTTTCCAGAGGGAGCGGCGTAGGGTATGGGGGGCACGTCCAACCTGGCTGATCTGCAGACGCGGTTGCGGCGCGTCGAGAAACTGACGCATCTGCTCGACAACGCCATTCGGATCCCCGGCACCCGTTTTCGCGTGGGCCTCGATCCGCTCATCGGTCTCATCCCCTTCGCGGGCGATTTGACCAGCCTGGCGCTTTCGCTCTACCTCATCTATGAGGCGCGCCAGATCGGTGTCGCGCCATCGACACAGCTGCGCATGGTCGCAAACGTCGGGATCGACGCAGCGGTGGGAAGCATTCCCCTGCTCGGGGACCTCGCCGACTTCGGCGTGAAGGCAAACTCGCGTAACCTTCGGCTGCTCCAGCGTCATCTCGACAGAGACGTCGCGCCTAGGCCTCCGGATACTGCGCAATAAGGCGGGACAGGCGGCGCTCGCATTCAATCATCGCGCGCACCGTATGGTAGTTGATCTTCCAGGCGTGGCCCAGGTAATCCCACACCCGGTTGTTGTTCGCGTCGAACAGGGGATACCACTCACCCACCCGATGGTTAATCACGCGGTCCATCACGAAGCGATGCACGTTCTCATACGCATCCAGGTACTTCGAGTCGCCAAACACCAGAAGGGCATCCAGCATCCCCACCATCGTCTCCGCCTGTTGCCAGAACTCCTTGTTTCGCTCGCGTGCCGGCCCGTCATGCGGACCCTCGCAGTACACGCCTCCGCGCTCCCAGTCGATACCGTAGGCATGGCAGTGATCGTAGAGCGGACGCAACCGCGGCTTGAAGCGGTCGGGTTCTAGTCCCAGGATATCCACGGAGTGCTTGAGCAGCCAGCCGAACTCCACGTTGTGACCAAAGCTCGTGTTGTTCAGCGGCCGCCCTTCGTCGTCTTCGGCGTCCCGGTCCGATCCCCAGACATCCCGGAAGATAATCTGCCGTAGCGGCGTCCAATCCAGGGCGAACTGGGCCACGCCCGTGCCGTGTTCCTGGTGGATGATATGCTCAAAGAGCAGGTCAATGACGTATTCCGCATCCTGCTTGTACAGCGCATTGCCCGAAGCCTCGTGAAGATTCGTGAAGGCCTCCATCAGGTGCATGTGCACATCGAAGGATTTTCGGTCGCCCCCATAGACACCCGGGCGCTTGGGCCGCCAGTCTTCCTCGAGAAACTCGAGAAAGCCGCCATGCGTCCCATCCGCCGCCAGGGTGGTCAGCGACTTGTAGGTCTCCTCCGCCATCTCCAGGCCGCGCGGATCGCCCGTCGCCATCGCATACTCGCTCAGCCCGTAAATTGCGAAGGACTGCCCGTAGGTCAGTTTGCTCCGGTTCTCCGGTGTACCGTCCTGTTGGCAAGTCCAGTACCAGCCCGTGTGCGTGTCATCCCAGAAGTGATCGAATAGAAAATCCACGCCCTGACGTGCAATATCCGCAAACTTCCCATCGCCCAGACCGGCCCGGTGCGCGGCCGAGGTCGAATAGATCATCCGCGTCTGGCAGACCAGGGTCTTCAAGGTTTCACCCGTGGGATTCCCCTTCGAATCGAAGTAGGTCAGGAATCCGCCGTACGCATCATCAACGCCATGGCTCAGCCAGAAGGGAATCAATTCATTCAGCAAGTGCTGCTGCACTTCCTGCATGAGGGGCACCAGCCGTTCACGCATCTGGCGAAGTCTCCGCGCCCTCATCCTCGTTGAGGTAGGCGCCTATACGGTCCCAGTACGCCAGCACGATCCACAGCAGGAAAGGCAGCGTCAGGTAGAATTGAATGATTGCGGTCGGTGCTTCGCTGGCGGCCTGCAGCACCTCCTGAAAGCGGAAGACCAGCACAATGAAAAGCAGATGCCCCGCCGCCAGAATGCTCGCGCCAATCGCCAGAATGCGCAGGCGCCGCGCCAGACTCAGGCTGGGAGTCGCCATGACCAGCGCGAGGTAGGGGGCCATGTTCGTGACCAGCAGCGCGATCGGCAGCAACTTCTCGCGTCCCGCCACCACAAAGACCAGCAGCGAATCGGTGTTCAGGACGCCGTGCGCGTCGAGGCGTCCGGCCTCGATGGCCACGCCGAAAAACGTGCGCAGTAAGATGCCGCCCACCTGCACCAGCGCGTAGCCATAAGCCGGGATGAGTAGCCACCACAGCGGCGTCAGGATGGCCGCCAGCACCAGAAAACGCAGAAATAGGAATGCGATCCGGGTCCAGGGTGCACGTGCCGCCATCAGCTTTTCCTCCGCACGACAAACTCGATCCACCCCAGCCACACCACCACCACGAAAATGATATAGACCGATTGCCAGACGTATTCATGGGCAAAGTTAAACCACTTGCCGCCGTGGTCCAGCGCGCCGATAATGGCCAGGCAGCTCAACCGGAAGATGTTCAGAAAGTACATGATCGGAATGCCGGCAAATATGCCGACGCAGCGCTTTCGCCACGTCGTCGGAAAAGCCAGCACCGCCGCCAGAAAGATGGCCATCACCTCAATGGCCCCACATTCCGCCACCACAATAAAGTGGAATACATCCCCGCGTGCGCGGTGGCGATCCTCCTCGCTTCCGGAGGCGTTCGCCGCGCGCAATGCAGCGCGCAGCTCATCCCGGCGATCGCGCGCTTCCCGACGGGCGACGATCAGTTCCGCGCTGCTAAGATCCCCGGCCGTGTTCAGTTCACGCAGGCGGTTCTCCGCCTCAAACAGTTCCGTGGTCAGCCCCGCGCGCCAGGTGAAGGATACCCGCGGACCGATAATGTTGGTGCTCTCCGAGCGACGCTGACGCGCCAGGCGGTGCATGTAGCGTTCCCACGGCGTGAGCGGCGCATCACTCGCCGCGGCGATGGCCGCCGGGGTGGGGGCGTCCTCGCCGCGACCCCAGGCCTTCACCGCGGCCCGCGCTTCGCGAATTTGTTCCGCACTCAGGTGGGATGAATCCTCGAGCGTAGCCTCATCGCCAATCAGGTGGAGCACCGAAACCGTGTTCCGCGCCACCTGAAAGAGATACCAGTCGTTCACCGGGGTGTGAATCAGGTAGCGGTAGCCCGTGAGAAAAACCAGCACGGAAATGACGAACACCGTAACGAAACGCGTGGTGCGGTTGCGTCGCTTCTTTTCGCCCCGCGTATCCGGTACTTGGGCATCTTCCGGCATGTGCGCGTCTATTCCTTCTGGGAACGCGGCCGCAGCAATCTGCTGCATGCCGGTGGGATTTCCGGTGAGACCGCTAAGAATAACAGGCCCCGTAAAAGCCACGCAAACCCTTATGTAGTCAACCCTTGGGGCGGGCCGGAGGCCGTGGGTGATCGGCTTCCGGCCCGACCTGCAGGGAGGAGCAAGGTTTCGTTTGTCAGGTTTGTAACACAAACTAGTTTGGAAATCAAGCTCCCGCCCGTCGAGCACGCGCTTGCATTCCAGGCGGGGCACCCGACAAACTCAGCCGAACGAAGTATGGGAGACCCAGAATGGCCATCACACGACGATCCTTCCTCGGCACCGCCGCCGCCACCACGAGCATCGGCCTCGCCGGCGGCGTAACCGCCCCGGCCGCCGCCGCAAACACCTCGGCCCCCGGCTACCGGCTCGGGATGGTGACCTACAACATGGGCAAGGACATGGAGCGCCCAGAGCTCATCAAGTTCTGCCAGAAAACCGGGCTCTCCGGCGTTGAACTGCGCACTACCCATGCCCACGGCGTAGAAATCACCCTCAGTCCGAGCGAGCGCAAAGCGGTGAAGCAGGAGTTCGCCGACGGCGGCATCGAGATCGCCGGCCTCGGTTCCGCCTTCGAGTTTCATAGCAAGGACCCAGACGAGGTGAAGGCCAATGTCGAGGGTGCCAAAGTCTTCGCACAACTCGCCGCCGATGTCGGCGCGCCCGGCATCAAGCTGCGTCCGAACGGCATGTTCAAGGACGAAGAAACCGACGTGACCTGTGCGCGCATCGGCAAAGCCTGGCGCGAAGTCGCCGCCGCGGCCGGAGATGTCGGCGTGCAGGCCCGTATGGAAGTGCACGGCGGGAGCGGTTCCTCACTGCCGGCGAACATTCGCAAAATGATCGACTACGCCGATCATCCCAATGCACTCGTCTGCTGGAATTCCAACCGCACCGACATGGACGAGAACAAGAGCATCGCGGCAAGTTTCGAGTTACTCAAGGACCGCATCGCCCTGGTACACATCACCGACATCGGCGTGTACCAGTATCCCTGGCAGGATCTCTTCGATCGGCTCACCGGTATCGATTACACCGGCTACTGTCTCGCGGAGATTCAGTTCAATCCCGATCCAGAGCGCTTTATGAAATATTACCGGACGCTCTTCGACCTCTATACCGGTGGCTACCAGTTCCCGCAGGATGCATCCTGAGCCCGGACCCGACACCGTCCATAGCGCGGGCACCGCGCTTGGCCTTCCGGTAACGACACTGCCAGGTGTGGGGGAGAAGCGCGCTGCGCTGCTGGCCACCCTCGGCATTGGAACTATCGAAGACCTGCTCTGGCACTTCCCCCGCCGCTACGAGGACCGCGCACACCTGACTCCCATCGCCGAGGCGGTCAACGGCGCGGAAGTTACCGTCGAGGCGGAGATCGTCGCTGCGCGTAATATCCGCCTGCGCGGCCGCCAGTCGATGGCGCTGATCACCCTGCGCGACGCGACAGGCGAAATGAACGCCACCTTCTTCGGCCGCGGTTTCCTCGCCAACAGCGCGCTCAAGCCCGGCGGGCGCGGCTTCTTCTCCGGCACCGTGGAGAACTACAAGGGCCCGGCGCTTAAGAATCCCGAGTACGAGATCATGGGCGCCGACGACGACACATGCCTCAACACCGGTTGCATCGTCCCCGTCTATCCTCTCACCGATGGCTTGGGCCAGCGCCAGATTCGGCGCCTCATCGCGGATGCCATGGATGCCGCCGGCGCCGCCGTCGCCGCCGAGAGCCTGCCGGAAACAATCCGCAACACCCATGGGCTGCTCCCGCGGGGCGAGGCCTTCCGGCAACGCCACTATCCCGATTCCCTTGCAGACGCCGAGCGTGCGCGGCACCGGCTCGCCTTCGAAGAATTGCTGCAATTACAACTCGGTATCCTGCATGCGCGTCAGCAACGTATGGATTCCGAGCGCGGCTGTTGTCACACAATCAACGGCCCGGTGCTGGCACAATACCGTGCGGCCCTGCCCTACCGCCTGACCGGCGCGCAGCAGCGTGTCATCGATGAGATCCTCGCAGACATGGCCCGGGACCGCCCCATGCTTCGCCTGCTGCAGGGGGACGTGGGCTGTGGTAAGACCGCGGTCGCACTGCATGCCATCGCGGCCGCCTGCGACAGCGGCCATCAGACGGCCTTCATGGCGCCGACCGAGATTCTCGCCGAGCAGCACCTGCAACAGTTGCGTGTGCAACTGGAGCCGCTGGGCGTGCGCGTGGCACTGCTGACCGGCGCGTTGCGCGGCGCAAGTGCCGTTCGCGCCGCCATCGCCGACGGCTCGGTCCAGGTCGCCGTGGGCACCCACGCGCTGTTTCAAGAGAAGACCCAGTTCAACGATCTCGGCCTGATCGTCGTCGATGAACAACACCGCTTCGGCGTGTTGCAGCGCCAGCGGCTCATGGAAAAAGGCACCCGGCCCGATATCCTCCACATGACGGCCACGCCCATTCCAAGAACCCTGACCCTCACGGTCTACGGCGGGATGGACCTCAGCCTGATCGACGAGTTGCCACCGGGCCGGCAGCCGGTCCAGACGCGCCGCATACCCGCGGGCAAGGTGGCCGACCTCTACGACTACATCCGGACACAGGCCCAAGCAGGTTTCCAGAGCTATATCATCTGTCCCACGATCGAGGCGTCCGAGACCCGCGATGAGCTCAAGTCCGTTATAGAGCATTTCGAGGAACTGACCGAGGGACCCTTCGCGGGATTGCGTACCGAGTTGATTCATGGCCGGCTCGACGCAGGCGAGAAGGACGAGATCATGTGGCGCTTCAAGCAGGGCCGCATTGATGTGCTCTTCAGCACCACGGTAATCGAAGTCGGTATCGATGTGCCCAACGCCACCGTCATGGTCATCGAGAACGCCGCACAATTTGGCCTGACCCAACTCCATCAATTGCGCGGCCGGGTGGGGCGCGGGGCCGCGGCCTCCTGGTGCTTTCTGCTTGGCGAGCCGACGACCGCCGCGGGCGAGGCACGCCTCACATCTTTCTGCCAGCATGCCAGTGGATTCGATATTGCCGAGGCCGACTGGGCCCAGCGGGGACCCGGCGAAATGCTGGGCCGGCGGCAGGCCGGGCTTACTGATCTCCGCGCCGCCGACCTGTTGCAGGATGTCCGCCTGCTCGACCTCGCCCGTCGCGAAGCGGCTGCCCTCCTCGCCGCAGACCCCGGCCTGACCCGTCCGGAACACCAGGCGCTTCGGCGCCAGGCCCTGCGCTATGCGACGATGGAAACCTGAGCCCATGCGCCAAGCGACCCATTGCACCCCTTCCAGCACAGGTGCTACGATGCCCAATGCCAGTAGCGACCCAAATCTCCGTCTTACCCGTGTGGTTGCCCGTGCGCCGCGCGCCAGAAGGTAGCCGTGAGTCAGAGTGAATCGGAGCCCGCACGCCGTTCCAAGGCGTTTGAAGATCAGGTGCTGGAGCATGTTGACGTGCTCTACGCGGTTGCCCTGCGCCTGACCCGAAATGCCGCCGATGCCGAGGATCTCACGCAGAACACCCTCGTCAAGGCACTTCGCTTCCATGACAAGTACAAGGAAGGCACCTATATCAAGGCCTGGCTGCTGACCATCCTGCGCAATACCTTCATCAACGAATACCGGCGCAAGACCCGCCGCCCCATGACCGTGGAACTTACCGGCGCCGAGGCTGCCCAGAGCGATTCCCCGGATCCCGAGGTGACCCTCCAACTCGACCGGAATCGCCGCGAACACCTCTTCGAACTGCTTGATGACGAGGTTCGCGCCGCATTGGATGCGATCCCCGAGGACTTCCGCGAGGCCGTCATCATGGCGGACCTTGAAGATCGTAGCTACAAGGAGATTGCGGAGCACATGGGATGCCCGCTGGGCACCGTCATGTCGCGCCTGTATCGCGGCCGCAAGTTGCTCCGTGAGCAGCTCGACAACTATGCCCGCCGTCAGCGACTGATCACGACCTAGGTCCATCTAGTCTCCAAGTGCTTTTCTGACAGCAGCTTAGCCCTTTTCTTGCCCGCCGCCAGCGCATCCTCTCTCCAGCCTAAACCCCGCCCATCCTATGGCCACCCAGACATTGTCATAATGGCAGCCGGATATTTGGCGATTTTGCGGTTTCGATGGTAAACTCTTTATCGACCGTGCAAAAACTGAATGGTGGGTATAACCGGAAACAGACAATCGATTTTAATGAATTGGACTGCGCCGGCAAGTAGGAGAGTACTATGAGCACAAACGATGGTCTCCGTGTCCTCGTCGTCGATGATCAACCCGTAAACTCCGAAGTGCTGCGGCACTTCCTCGAGCCGCTTGGATTCGACGTCCGCGCTGCCTATAGCGGTGAAGACGCCCTGCGTATGGTGGGCGAGGAAGCTCCCGACACCATCCTCCTCGATCTGGTCATGCCCGGTATGGACGGATTCGAGGTGTGCCGGCACCTCAAGCAGGACGAGCTTACCCGGCACATCCCCATTATCATCATCACCGGCCTCTCCGATCGCGAGGCCAACGTGCTCGCGCTGGAAGTGGGTGCCGACGACTTCCTCTCCAAACCCTTCGACCGGGTCCTGCTCGAGGCGCGTATCCGCAGTTCCATCCGGACCAAGCGCCTGCAGGACGATATCCTCCGCAACCGCCGCGAACTCGAGTCGCGTGTGGTCGAACGTACCCGCGAGATCAAGACCACCCAGCACGTGGTGGTCTTCAGTCTCGCACGTCTCGCCGAATCGCGTGACACGGAGACCGGTGACCACCTGGAGCGCATACGCTGCTATGCCCGGGAACTGGCGATGACCATGGGCCAGTGGCAACGCTACGCGGAGATCATCACGCCCGAATTCATTCGCGAGCTTTATGAATCCAGTCCCCTGCACGATATCGGAAAGGTAGGTATCCCGGACGGAATCCTGCTCAAGCCCGGCAAACTCTCCTCCACGGAGTTTGACGTAATGAAGACCCATACCCTGATCGGCGGCGATACCCTGCACGATGCCGACAAGGAGGCCGGGCGCAACTCCTTCCTGGCGATGGGCCGCGACATCGCCTACTACCACCACGAAAAGTGGGATGGCAGCGGCTATCCCTTCGGCGTCGAAGGCGAGAACATTCCCCTCGCCGCGCGCATCACCGCGCTCGCCGATGTCTACGATGCGCTGTCCTCACGCCGGCCCTACAAGGAACCCTTCTCCCACGAAAAATCCCGCGAAATCATCATGGAAGGCCGCGGGAAGCACTTCGACCCTTCGGTGGTCGATGCCTTTCTAGCCAGCGAACAGCGCTTCATGGCAATCCGTGCCCGCTTCCAGGGCAGCGGACGGCTCGCGCCGATTCAGCGTGTCATCGCCGAACTCGGCGAGACCGCTATGGCCTAGTGATCGTCGGAAGTGCACGCGTCAGCCGCTGATACTCAATGATCGCCACCGTGCGAATCGCCGCCTCGAGGGGATCCGGCGGGTCCGGTTCCGCGCGGGCCGCGCGCATCAAGGCCGGCAGGTCCCAGCCGAATCCTCCCGGCGCAATTACGCCCGCTTCGTTCGCCAGGTAAAGACCAAGCTCGCCGTTGTCCCAACGCGAGATCCGCTGAAACCATTGCCCCAGGTTCCACGAGAGCCGCGCGGGCGCGCCCCGGTTGATGCGCTGAAACTTGATCCGCGACATGAGTTCACGCTGCCGGTTCAGCCAGTGGGCCGGCACCGCTTCCCCCAAGTACTCCAGGCATTGCCGCGCGGCCTCCAGTCCCATCCAGAACTCGAAGTACATGGCCGCCGTCACGCCGTCATGGCCAAAGGCTGGCACATAGGCCGGCGCGATTTCGCCCGAGCCGCCGAGAGTCCAGTTCGCAAGCAGGTCGGCCGCCGCACCGATCGCGTCGCGGTGCGTCCTCAGCTGTGCATCGCGATCCGTCTCTTCCAGAAAACCCACATGGCTGCGCAGCCCCGCAAGGACATAGGCCGACGCCGCAATGTCCCACACGTAGTAGGGCGAGGCAGCATCGCCGGCGGAACGTCGAAGCGCGGACACGCTGCCGCGCGGTCCGAAATCCGAGTCTTCGGACCGAATCCCCGCGGCGAGAAAGCCCGCGGCCTGCGACGCGATCTCGTGGAGACCGCACTGGTCCAGGGCGAGCAGGTACCACGCAGCTTCCCGCGCAACCTGCACCGCGGTGCCCGGCATTGCGGTGCGCCCATCGGCCGGGTCCGCGTCCGTATACACGACGCGCGTAATGGCACCAGTGTTTGCATCGTAGGCATTCAGGATCGCGAGAAGGTTTTCGCACACGAGGTCGGCCGTACTCGGCAACTCCCGCATGACCGGCACCTCACCGTAGCGCGCGACCACTATCTCGCAGGCCGTCGGCGGCGACTGGCCCCACAAGGCCGTCAAAAGCAGGGTCACTGCCATCATGACGCAGGCAACACCCGCGCGTCGAGCATGCCCTCAATTCGCCAGCCATCCGGGCGTTCCCGCAGGTAAAGGCGGGCTTCGCCCAGCGCCTCCAGCGCACGGGCGATTGGAAGGTACTTCTGTTCACGCACCTGCGGATTGAGGTCAGCATAGGGATTCCAGGAATCTGATCGCAGCAGCAGGCGTGCCAGGGGCTGCGTCAGGCCGGGCCAATAAATGCGCAAGGCCGCGTCCGCCTCCTGCGTTTCGTGATCCATGGGCAGGGTGGCCAGGGCATTCATGACGCGTTCCCGGCTTGTGGCGTACCAGTGTTCGGGCGTTGCGGCCGTGCACAGGACCAGCGCGGGCCCCAACAGCGGTACCTGTGCGCCTTCCAGGCCGGCCCAATGACCGGGCAAGGTCGTCGCCTTCGCCACAACGCCATCAAGCGGATGGATGGTACTGCCGTCGTCGCCGCGTTCCTGAACCAGCAGGCCCGCCGGTGTCGGCACCGGCTTCCCGGAATCCACCTCGGTCAGCGCAAGAACCAGTGCCCCGCCGCGGCGCAGTCGGCGCCCGAGCGGGTCGAAGCCTGCGCCCCAGGCATGCAGCGCGGTCACCAGCCGCTGACGGCCTCGGATCCAAGGGGTGGATACCGAAGCCGCGCGGTCCAGTCGCCGCACGATTGCCGCGAGAAGATCGTAGGACTTCGCGGAAAGCGACAGCATCGGTCGCAGTGTCTCGCCGCCAACGGCCGGAAGACGCGGCCTTCGGCCGGACGCGGGTAGGCGCTCCGCGCCCGTCAAGGCGATCGCGACCGGCAGGCCCGGCTCAAGGCGAAGCACCGCATGGCCATCTGCCCAATCCAGCGCAAGCGCATCCACCGCTAGGGGCGCGTCGCCCGAATGCGGTGTTGCGTTCCGCGCCGCGGCGACCCAGGCCGCATCGCCGGAGGCCACCAGAAAGCCATCGCGCCAGGCGTAGTAGATGCCATTGTAGTTGCCCGTGTCTCCACCAAGGCCCACAGCCGTCGCCGCGCGAAGGAGCAGTCCCGGCCGGACACAGACACCCCAGGCACCTTCGTATTGTGCCGCCAATACCGCGCGCCCGAGCCAGGTGCTCCAGCGTGCAGGCGTCGGGCGGATGCCCGTGCGCAGACGGACCTCGCGCTCGAAGTCCTGGAAGAAGACCCGCAGTCCCGGTTCCAGCGTCCGACCGGTGGGAAGGGCAAGAAAAGCATCCCAGCACGTGGGCAGATCCCGCGCGGCAACCACGACCGCGGCGTCCGCGGGGATGAAGCCGGCGTGGGGCGATTCCTTCAGGCGGCGATCATAGACGCTCGCCGTCGCCGCGCCGATCAGCGCCAGCAACAAAAGGAGCCAGCCCCGTGCGACGGGGAGCCGGAAGGTGCCTCGGGGCAGACTCACCAGGGATTGCCCTCCATCTGCATTGCGCCGCTGCCGGGATCACTCGTCCCAGACGGCTTCCTTCTCGGCCTCACGCTTCTCTTCGAGGCGGCGGATCTCCGCGCCCACGTTCTCCTGAATCGTCGCGACTTCCGCGGGCGAAGCGGCCGCGTTCAGTTTCGTGTCGAGGCCCAAGCGTTCCTCGGCGACGAGACCGTCGTACTTGCGATCGATCTCGGCGATGCGTTCGCGCTGCGCATCGGTCAGCTTTCGAAGCGGACCGCTCTCGGCGTTCATCTTTTCCAGGGCGCGTTCGTAGGCGCTTTTCATGCAGGTTCTCCTCAGACCGAGAACTCATCCTCAAGTATGGACGAGATAAAGCGCTCGATCGATACCGGATAGTACCGGCTGTCGGGGGCGATAATCACCCCGGTGGTAATGTCCTCGTGGCGATCGAGTTGGTCGAGGTTCTGCGCCAGTACCGCGTCCACGGAATCGTCCAGGTACGCCACATCCAGCCCTTCCGAACTGCACTCGACCGGCTTGCCGCGAAACCCCAGGAAGCCAAAGACACGCCCTGCCAGTTCCACGTTTACGTTCTCATCGCCGAAGATATCCCCGTAACTGGGGTTGAGGTGCTCCGGCCGGATTACGAAGCGCGGGGATACATGTACGGTCCCGCGGATGCTGGTCGTCTTGCTGCCTGCCTCCCAGGACTGGCTCAGGCAAATGTAAGGCAGTTCGTGATAGCCACGCACAATGCCATAGCGCGGCCGCCGCACAACCACGGTACGCGCGTAGAGATCGCGCAGGTCTTCGCCACTCAGTGCCATCGTCCATCCTGTTATGAAAAGAGGCAGGCGCTTGTGGCCTGCCCGAGATTCCGGCGTATCGATCTACCGATACCCCAAAATTCTAGCGCGTTTTCGGCGGGAGCGCAACCAGTCCGCAGGCTTCGATGCGCAATTCCCGGCGATCGCGGCTGATGCGGTAGCGCACCGCGACCCAATCACCCGGGACCAGGGCATCCGTGTCCGCCGGCACGGATCCCCAGGCATTTATCCACCGTTCCGCCGTCACCGGAACACGCAGGTGCACGCGCGTCTCCGCCGCCTCCGGCACGATCGCCAGAATCTCCGCCGCGCCATAGACCAGTGGAACATCGAGAAACTGAAAGCGCGCGTGCATCTGAGAAAGAAGCAAGATCGCCATCCCCGCCGCGGCGAGGCCCAGATAAATCACCAGCAACTTGTGCCGCGGGCCGATCGGCGGGCGCCCGCCCGTCCGGTACCACGGCGTAACCCGGGCCGCGCGTCGCTCCGCTATCCCTCTGGTGTGCTTGTATTTAACCGCCAATGTCGCGTTTCCTTCACCGCGCCGGGACCACCCCACGCGCCCTCCCCGCCGCGCGGGATTCTTGACTCGTTCCCGTTCATTATAAGATCATAGCCGCTGTCGGCGGCTGTATTCTGGAGGGAGCACACCGTTCGTTCATGCCTGTACGAGGTGGATGATCCATATTTCCGAGCCTCTCCGGCCACCCTCACAGCAACAGGATCCCGTATCCATGAACATCTTTATCGCCGGGGGCGGCCGCGTCGGATTCCATTTGGCGCGCTTGCTCAGCGGGGAACACCAGAACGTCACCGTCATTGAAACCGATCGCGACCAGCTCGAGCAGATCGACTACGCGCTCGACGTGGGTGCCGTGCACGGCGACGGATCGTCCGTGATGCTGCAACAGCAGTTGGGGGTATCCGGCGCGGATATTTTTTTCGCATCCATGGGCAACGACGAGGCGAACCTCATCGCAGCGGCCACCGCCAAGGGCCTGGGCGCAAAGCAGACCGTGGCCCGCGTCGCAAACCCGATGTACGTCGAATCCAATATTCTCTATGAGACGATCCTCGGCATCGACTATATCCTGAGTCCCGACGCCCTTGCCGCGCTGGAAATCGCCGGCTACATCGAGCACCCCGGTGTCCTCGCCACGGAAGACTTCGGGCGCGGACTGGTGCAGATGCGGCAGGTGCGCGTTGATCGCACCCCGACCATCGGCGGCAAGACCCTCAAGGACGTCCTCTCACCGGGCGGCCGCGTGCTCGTGGGCGTGGTCGAACGCGCGGGCGAGTATTTTATCCCGCATGGCGACACCGTGATCGAGGTCGGGGATCACATCACGCTCATTGGTCACAAGGACAAGCTCGGACAGGTCGAGAAGCTGTTCCACGATGGCGGCGATCTGCCGCGCCGTGTTGCGATCATGGGCGGCGGCAATCTCGGCATGCGTATCGCCAAGGCGCTTGACGGTAAGATTAAATCCGTCAAGGTCTTCGAGCGCCGGGAAGAAAAATGCGGCCGACTGGCCGAACAGCTAAACAAGGCCAAGATCGTCTGCCGCGACGCCACGTCACGAAGCGCGCTGGAGCAGGAGCACGTCAACAAGGTCGACGTGTTTGTCGCCGCGACCAACGACGATGAACGCAACATCATGGCCAGCGTGCTCGCCAAGGAAGTCGG
Source organism: Candidatus Hydrogenedentota bacterium (assembly GCA_030430835.1). Lineage (GTDB taxonomy): Bacteria > Hydrogenedentota > Hydrogenedentia > Hydrogenedentales > JAEUWI01 > JAUIKJ01. The sequence goes on along the minus strand of JAUIKJ010000024.1, from coordinate 835 downwards.
CGCGAAGCAGGTGGTCGCCGTCATCAACCAGCCCGATTTCGCACCCCTCGTGAAACGCCTGGGCATTGATCTCGCCGTAACCCCGCGCGCGAGCGTGGCCAACCGCATCCTCCGGCTCGCCCACCAGGGATCCGTCACTGCCCTCGCCGTACTAGCCGAGGGCGAGGTGGAAGTGCTGGAGTTCACCGTTGGCAGTCGCTCCACCGTGCTGAATCAACCGCTCAAGTCGGTCCGAAACAAGTTCCCCCGCGGCGCGCTCGTCGCCACCATCGTGCGCGGTGAGAAAGTACTCGTGCCCGGGGGTGACGACGAGATACGTGAAGGCGATGCCGTAATTCTGATCGCATCCGCGGACGCGCTCGACGCTGCGAGCAAACTCTTGCAGAAGACATAAATGGACTACCGTCTCCTCGCACGATACCTTGGCGTGCTCACCCTCGCCTTCGCCGCGCTCCTGCTGCCTTCGGCGCTGTGTGCCGTGTGGTACCGCGAGTGGGACATGCTCATGGTGTTCTTCGAGTCGGCCATCGCCGCGATCCTGTGCGGCGGCACGCTCTTTTTTCTCGGCCGCAATGCGGGCAACCGCCTCTTTCAGCGCGAAGCGCTGGGCCTGGTCGGGCTCGGATGGCTGCTCGCCGCGACCATCGCCGCCCTGCCCTATGGCTTCTCCGGCAATGTCGACGCGGCCACCTCGTGGTTCGAAGCTATGTCGGGCCTCACAACCACGGGCGCCACGGCGTTGCCCGATATCGAAGCAATGCCCAAGAGCCTGCTGTTCTGGCGCGCCTTTACGCACTGGATCGGCGGCATGGGCATCATCGTCCTTTTCGTGGCC
>JAUIKJ010000405.1 GCA_030430835.1 Candidatus Hydrogenedentota bacterium | reverse complement strand
AGGCGGGACGGTTGACCTTGCTGCCGGCGTCCTTGGCGACGATTTCTGCTAGCGTCCAGGCACCATCAAGGACGCCTTGGCGGAAATTCCCGACTTCGAAAAACGGCAGGATTTCGCGCTCCACGATTTGTTGTCGGTATTCCGGCGTGAGGATTTCGATGCTCGATCCGGCGACGATGGGCGCCGCAGGTCTGGTCGGTTCGCCGCTGGATTCAGGTCCACATCGGCATGGCGCTGGTCGGCTCCTTCCTCGTGATGGTGCACAGCGGCAACTTCCTGCGCGATTATCTGGCGCTGACGCCCGGCGACCGTGCGATGGTGAAGCCGGTCTCGTTGCTACCACTCGTAAACTCGCTCGCGCTGATGCTCGTCGTCGCGAGCGGCATGATCGGGCGGTACATCTATCGCGATCTGCAGCGCCAGGCCGCGCTGGAATCCATCATGGAGAACGCCAGCGGCGACGAAACGAGCGAACGCACACCGCCCTCGCGCATGGCGCTCATCCTCATCTCGCAGAAGGTGATGAGCTACTGGCGCATCATCCACTATCCGCTGACGATCGTCTTCATCATCCTGACCGCGTCGAACCAGAAGTCGCGACGGGTCGGTACGCTGGTTGCGTGTGGACTATGCGGCAAAGCCGGGTGTAGATGCCCTGGACCTCGCCTTTGATACCGACTGGAGCAAGCCTCCGGCCCGCGCCAATTGGGAACAGAACGGCATGGGCGTTGCCCTGAGCGCGTCGCCGGTGTCCTACGAAGCCGTGCTCGGTGCCCCCCTGCACGCCATTCGCAATGGCAAGACGACGGTCATCGAGCACCTCGAACTCTTGGCTACCGCCGCTGACGCGGCCCACGAGGGTACGGTACATTCGGTCCACGTCGTCGACGAGGGGCCCTTCCGTACGGAACTGGAGTTGGAAGGCACATTGGGTCCGGAAGCGCAACACGCTGCTGCCTTCACCCTGACGGCCACCACCTGGACGACCTTCCCCTACCTTCGGCTGAATTATCAGGTGGTGAACGATACGGCCGAGGACTTGCCCCTGGCGTCGCTCGTGTTGACCTTGACGCTGCCCGAGAAGCCCCATGCGTTCCGATCGGCGGGTTCCACCGAAGCGAGCGACACGCTGGCCTTTGTTCAGAAAACGGCCGATTCACGCAGCGTGAACGGCGTTGACACGGATCCGACGGAAACGCCGTGGATTGCCTGGGAGCAGGGCGCCATCGCCATACGCCGCTTTCGCGAACAGTTCCCGAAACGCATCGACGCGAACGCGCGACGAATCCGCATTGACCTTGTCGCGGCCGAAGGCGCGCCCGTGGTCTATACGCCAGGCGAAGCACAGACCCACGAGATCTGGATCGCCTTGAACGACGACGATCCCGCGGCCTTCGCCGCAGCGGTGGAACACCCGCCGGTGCTGACGAACCCCGCGTATTTCTGCGCGACCGGGGTGCTGGGACCGGCCTATCCCCATGCCGGCGCGGCGAAGTTTCCGGAGAGGATGGCCGAGATCTACGGCGGCAAGTCCTGGGAGGAACTGGGACAACACCTTGGGCTGCGGCACTTCCCCGATGCGCCGTACTACGGCGGCCTGCCAAGCTGGTCGAACAACTATTACGAGCGCATGCTGGGCCTGTGGTCGGAGTGGTTCATGAGTGGTGACCGCGCGTGGTTCGACCGTGCACTTGATGTCTGCCGTCACCTGCTGGATGTCAGCGTGACCCACAGTGATGTGCCCGGCCACGACTGGCGTGGCGGCCTGCGCGGCCCCGGGGAGAATCATGTCTCCGCGCCCTGGAACCCCACTCAGCGCACGGCGGGGCTTGAGTTGTATCACAAGCTCACCGGTGATCCGGCGGCGCGAGACGCCTATCTCGGGGTCGCGGAGTTTGTACGGCGTACCGGCGCTGGCCTGGGCGGCTCCAGTGTGCGCCAGCACGCGGGCCCCTTCGAGGCAATCGTCACGGCGTACTGGGATACGCGCGACGCGCTGTGGCGCGATGTTGCGCGGAAGCATCTTGCGGATGCCCGCGCGGCGATGGATCTGCGCCGCGGGGTCTGGCCGGATACCCACGGCTCGCAGGTCTATCGCGGAAACGTGCCCTGGATGGACGCACAGATTGCGCGGCCGATGTACTGGTGGTACCGGATGAGCGGGGATCTCGACGCCGCCACGGCGCTGGTTGCGATGGCCGATTCCATCGTCTGCGAGAATAGCGATTGGGAGACGCCGGGCGCGGTCTATGGCTACTCCCACAACCCGCATTTCGACATGACGGCGGTCTACGACCCGCTGATCCTACCGGTGATTTTTGCCGCGCACGAGCTCACGGGCGACGCCTTCTTCCTGAACGCGGCGATCGCGCAGTGGGAACGCTGGAAGGCCTCCGATACCTTCGACTCGGTCTTCAATACCTACTGGAACGTGCCGTGGCTGATGCACTACCTGCGCGTGCATGGCCTGATGGAGTCGCCGGCCGGGGCGGAAGGCTAGCCGCTTCGCGCCGCTAGCGGCCGGGTTCTTCCACCGGTTCCACGGGGCCCGCGGTTTCGCTGCGGCCGGTCAACAGGAAGGGCACCGCGGCGAGAATCAGCCAAAGGGCGATGGCAACGAATCCAAAGGGACCGGTCCATGGCAGGTTGGTGTCGGG
>JAUIKJ010000404.1 GCA_030430835.1 Candidatus Hydrogenedentota bacterium | reverse complement strand
CCGCTTGCGATGGCCTTTCTCTCCAAGTCCGCGTACGCGGAAGAAGGGCGCGATGTGTTGGTGCAGCTCATCGAAGGGCTTCACATCAATATCTTCTCTCCCTTGCTGGGCCTGTTCTTTGCGATGATGCTCGTGGGTGAGGATGTAGAGTCACAGACCCTGCCCTATGTCCTGACCCGTCCCATTCCGCGTTCGGCCTGGGTATTGGGACGTTTCGCCGCGTACATGATTGTCGCCTCGAGCATTCTGCTGGCCTCGATGTGCCTGACCTTTGCGGCGGCGACGGCCCTCTCCGGCATCTCTTTTTCTGCACCCGACTTGAAACTGCTGGCGCACTACTGCGGGGTCGCGGTGATGGCCCTTCTGGCCTATGGGGCGCTGGCGCTTTGGCTGGGCGCGACGACGCGTCGGCCAATCGTGTACGGCGTCGTGCTCCTGTACGGCTGGCAGCGCCTCGCGCTGGTGGTTCCGGGTCTCGTCGATTTCCTGACGATCCAGAAGTACACCGACGCCCTCCTCCCCGCGCTGGCGGAGCAGCGCATTACCCTGCGCATTGAGTCGGTGATGGGCGAGTTCAACAAGCAGGTCTTTGTGGTGGGCGCGGGGAAGGCCCTACTGACCTTGATCGTCGTCTCGTCGCTCTTCCTCCTGCTTTCCGTGCGCGCGGTGCGCAACCGCGAGTACGCCTCCGGCCGGGCGGTGGGCGGCTGAGCGTGGGCGAAGAAACGCAGATCCGTCCGCGAAAAAAACGGGCGACGGTGCGCGGCAATCTGATCAAGCTTGCGCTGGTCTTTCTGGTCTTTGGCGTCGTCGCTGTCGGAGCGCGGCTCGTGAACCGGGAACCGACGCTGATTTTGCCGGAGATGATGGATCGCGCAGCGGATACCGCACGGCGGGCATCGCCGGACAATGCGTTGTACGGCCTGCGCGAAGCGCGACAGGCGCTGCCCGCGCCAGACGGCGCGATCGAAGAAACGATCGCGGCGTGGGCCGGACGCATTGCCGAACATGGCTGGCCGGAGTACACCCCGACGCTCGATCGCTTCATTCACTTTGACGATCCGCATATCAGCGCGTATCTGGATGCCAGTGTGCCCAGTCTGGACCTTGTTCACGAGGCTGTACGGAAACCCTACTTCCTACTGGAAGAACCGGACACCTTCTTTCTGCGCCGCGCTGAGTCCTTCCCGCGGCTTGCGCTGTCACTCGTCGCGCGGGGTGCGGAAGCGGGGCGCGTGGCAGGGAATGCCGCGGAGGCCGCGCAGCGGCTGGGCGACGCGATCCGTCTGTCACGCATGCTGGTCGCGGAAGATTCCAATCAGCTTCGGGACCGCGGTATTGAGGATGAGGCTTTGCGCCAGGTCATCCTGTCGCTGCAACAGATACAGGACGTCGAGGGCTTGCGTATCCTTTCCGATACTTTGCAGGAATTGGGAGCGCCCTGGCCGGATCCCTACCTTGCATTGCAGCGCTACTGGCGCAAGCTCGACGACACCTTGAGCTATGTGCCCACGGCCCATCAGGAAGACGACGACCAGCCGATTCGCCGTATATTCTTTCTGCGCGAGATCCAGTATTGGGCCAAGAGTATCATTCCGCACAAGGCCTTCTATCGAGAATTGGCCGCGGCACCGGCGGCTGCCCATGACCGGATGGTGCGGGAGTACGGCGAGATTGACACGGGCTGGCGCGCGCGGCGCTGGAAGCAGTTGCAGCGCCATCCGGAACTGCTGCGCAAGGCGGCCTACACCTCCTTGTACTACGCGCGCGCCGTGCTCGCCGTTGCTCTGGCGGGCTATCGCGCGTCGTCGGGCAGTTATCCGGCGTCCCTGGAGGCGCTCGTGCCCACATGGATCGCGGCTATCCCGGAGGACCCGGTGTCGGGTGCACCCTTCGTCTACCGGCGCGACGGCGAATCCTATGCGCTGTACAGCGTTGGCATGAACGGACTGGACGACGGCGGCAACGACGAATCCGACCTGTGGATGATGAAGCCGGGCTGGTAGCCTAGACGTTGAAGCGGAAATGCATGACGTCGCCGTCGTGGACGACATAGTCCTTGCCTTCCACCCGCATGAGGCCCGCGGCCTTGGCACCGGCCTCTCCCCCGTGCTCGACGAAGGCGGCGTAGGCAATGACTTCCGCGCGAATGAAACCGCGCTCGAAGTCCGTGTGGATGACGCCGGCAGCCTGTGGCGCGGTCCAGCCCTCACGAATCGTCCAGGCGCGCACTTCCTTGACGCCCGCGGTGAAGTAGCTGATGAGGCCGAGGGCATGGAAGCCTTTGCGGATGACCTGTCCCAGACCACTCTCCGTAGCACCGAGGTCGGCGAGAAACTCCGCGCGCTCCTCGTCGCTCATGTCGACCATCTCTTCCTCGAGTTTGGCACAGAGCTTGACCACCTCACCGCCTTCCGCAGCGGCCAGCTCACGCACGGTCTGCACATAGGCGTTGTCCTCGCCGAGGCCCGCTTCGTCGACGTTGGCCGCGTAGATGACGGTCTTGTTCGTGATGAAACGCAGTTCAGTCTCCACAAGACGGAAGATATCGCTGTCCCGCTCGGGGAAGGCGCGCACCGGCTTGCCGGCTTCGAGATGGGCCTTCAACTTCTCCGCGAGGTCGAGCTGCGGCTGTAGCTTCTTATCGCCCTTGATCTGCTTGGAGA
>JAUIKJ010000023.1 GCA_030430835.1 Candidatus Hydrogenedentota bacterium | reverse complement strand
TTCCGCATCGGCAATATCGGCCGGACGAACACGGCCGACATCTGCGATCTGTTGGCGGCGATCCGGGATGTGGTGGAGGAGATGGAGTTGACGTTGGCGTAGGTCGGTCGTCGCGCCTGCGGGCGCGGCTTTGTTCGCTGGCGGCTGGCGCCGCACTGGATTCCCGCCTTCGCGGGAATGACGATGTTACTAGACACAAGTGGGAATTACAGACATGGATTTTCTTTTTCAGCGCAGCTATCGGGGTGAACTTAAGCTGGCCGTCTTCGACTGGGCGGGTACGACGGTGGACTACGGCTGCCTCGCGCCGGCAGGCGCCTTTGTCGAGCTCTTTAAGCGGCATGGCGTCGAAGCCACCGTGGCGCAGGCGCGCGGCCCGATGGGCATGCACAAGCGCGACCACATCCGCACGATGATCCAGTTGCCCGATCTCGCGGAACAGTGGAAGGCGAAGCACGGCGCGGCGCACACCGAGGACGATGTCGAAGCGCTCTTCCAGGAATTCATCCCGCTGCAGCTCGACGCGCTCCCGGCCTTTGCCAAGATCATTCCGGGTGTCGTGGAGACGGCGAAGGACCTGCGCGCGCGCGGGATGAAGCTCGGCGGCACCACCGGCTACAACCGCGAGATGATGGAAATCTGCATGGCCGCCGCGAAGAAGGCCGGCTATGAACCCGACGCCAGCGTGCCCGGCAGCGAAGTACCCGCGGGCCGTCCCGCGCCGTGGATGGCCGTGAAGGTTGCCATGGAGCTCGGCATCTATCCGCCGCAGGCCATCGTCAAGATCGGCGATACCGTCACCGACGTGCAGGAAGGCCTCAACGGCGGCATGTGGACGGTGGCCGTGGTGAAGACCGGCTACGAGATCGGCCTTTCCGAGGCCGAGGTCAACGCGCTCCCCGCGGACGAGCTTGCCCGCCGCATGGCCGCCGCCGGCGAGAAACTCGCCCAGGCCGGCGCGCACTACGTGATCGACGGCGTGGCCGATCTGCCGCCAGTCATCGACGCGATCAATACGCGTCTCAAGGCGGGTGACCGGCCCTGACCATTCCGTTGTATCGTTGATTCGCCTGCGCCGGCCCCCCCTCCCCCGAATCCACCGAAGACGGTTTCCAGCCCGACCCGGGCGGCACTGGCTGCGGTCCCCACGCCAGCGAATACAATCCGCAGAACTTTCGAATGAATTTGCGTGAACTGCTCCGCCTCATCCAGTTCTTCAACTCCGGCGGCTACGTCGCCTGCCCGGAATCCGATCCGCCGTCGGAAGACGGGTATTGTCCGGGGGAACCCATGGGAGCCACCGGCTAGAAAAATCTCCGTCTACGCCCCACAGATCTGATTTTATGTGGTAGAATCCCGCAGCTACCTCTGTTCTGGTACAGAGGCTACGGGTGCGTGTGTTTCTCAGGGGGCAGAATGATTTCGTTCTTATTGCGTGATGGGTGGGGTGTGTCTGGACGGTTTCTTGTTGCATCGTTTGTCGTATGGTTTTCCAGCGCGGCCTGGGCCATCGTGGACCAGTCGGTCATTAGCTTTACCGCCGAAGGCCAACGTATGACTACCGGTCGCGCGGCGGAGGTGACGCTCTTCAGCTTCAGCATCTCCGACACCGGCGGGCTGGATGAGCAGCCTACCATCCTGCACGACCTCACGCTGCATGTGGACGCGTCGAGCTTGGGCGCTATCACGGGCGGCGATTTCGCGTGGCGCCTCCATTCCGGCGATGTCGACGGCGCGGGGACGCCGATGGACTTCACGGAAGTGGCCATCACGGGCGGCGGCGCGAGCTTCGCCCTGACCTTTTCCGGGGATCCCTTGCTGCATGTGCCCCACGGCGCCAGCCGCGCGTTGACCCTCTCGGCACAATACCTCGGGACGATATCCGGGGAGTTTCCAAAGCTGAATCCTACGATATTCCCCCACATTGGTATGTTCTTCACCGCGGATGTGGATGCAGGGGACTTCGCCGTCAACTCCGATACGCCGTCGAGTCTGCTGACCATTGGCACGGAGGGTCCGGAACTGGGACCCTGTCGGGTGCCGCTCGAGCAGCCCAAGCTCGCCTTCACCTCCACGCTTCCCGAGCGCGTCACGATGGACACCAAGCTCGAAGTCGTTATCGACGTGCGCGATTACTATGGGAACCTTCTGACGAACACCACCACCTTCGTAGGACTCGACGTGATCCGGACGGCGCCGCTCTTCGCGCTGGACTTTCTGCAAACGGCTCGAGGCCCCATCGACGGCCAGTTCCGCTTCACGATCTCCGACGCGGACACGAGCGCGGCCGGTGTCCGCGCAGCGGACCGGCGCATCGACTTTGCCAACCCGAACCATGTGCCGGGCGGGGACACGACCATCGTATTCGTGGGCGACCTGGATGGGGGCTTTGACGACCTGAGCTTCCAGACTTTCATAGAGACCGACGAGGATTCGGTGCTGGAGGCCGTAGCATCCCCCGCCGTCTTCGAAGCCTCCTCCGAGTACACCACCTTGTGGACCCTCGACCTGCATGATCTGGGCACCACGGACCAGATGCCCACGGCCATCTATGAACTGGGTCTGGCCGTTGCGGTGGGGGATGGCTGCCTCTTTGACGCGCGCGACTTTAGTTGGCGTCTGACTACAGACGGGATACACTTCGACGCGGACAATGTTTGGGAAGACGGAGTTATCTTCCGCGGCAACAACAAGTACGCGGATACCGTCGACTACATTCCCTTGCCCGCGGCGTATGAACGCGACGCGCCGGCATTCAATCCGCTCCTGCTGGCCCAGGATGGCGCATCGACCACCTTCGAGATTCAGGCCGCCACCAGCGTTGACAACGCGGCACTGGATGGTCTCAGCATCGAGCTCATTCTCCGAACGGATGCGATCCGGCAATTCGCTTTTCGCAAGGGCCTGCAAGTCCAACGCCAGTCCGGATCGAAGATGCCAAGCGGACTCGAGATCACGAACGGCGCCGCGAGCATGATCTCGATCGCCGCGCCCACCGTGCCCGCATGGACCTGTGGCGGCGAAGGCGAAGGCGAGGGCGAAGGCGAGAGTGAAGGTGAGGGTGAAGGCGAGGGCAGTACGGTCACCGCTGTTCACACCGCCGACCAGAACAGCGACAACGTCGTGAATCTGTCGGAATTACTTCGCGTGATTCAGTTCTTCAATTCCGACGGTTTCTCCTGCGCCGACCCGCCCGAATCCACCGAAGATGGCTACCAGCCCGGCGCGGGCGATGAAAGCTGCGTGCCCCACGCCAGTGACTACAACCCCGGCGATTTCGAAATCAGCCTGAGCGAACTCCTCCGCCTCATCCAGTTCTTCAATTCCGGCGGCTACGTCGCCTGCCCGGATGCGGACCCGCCGACGGAAGACGGGTATTGCCCGGGGACGGGCATGTAGCCCCCCAAAACTTGCGGATTCCCGCCTGAAAAGGCCATGATCTTGGGCTTTCCCGCCGCCACCGTGTGCATATCCGGTGTTGCGGCAATCGCCCTGTTTCAAGCAAGGATTTCCTTCTCATGGCCAAGAAAGACGTGTTCAACGCGGTGCCCTCGCCCTTCAATTTTGCCGAGGCCGAGCACGACATTATTCGCTTCTGGAAGGAACACAACACCTATCACAAGAGCCTGGCGCAACGGGAGGGCGCACCGCCCTTCGTTTTCTATGAAGGCCCGCCGACGGCGAACGGCTTGCCGCATCCGGGGCATTGCCTGACAAGGACGATCAAGGACATCTTCCCGCGTTACAAGACGATGGCGGGGCACTTCTGCGAGCGCAAGGCGGGATGGGACACGCACGGGCTGCCGGTCGAAATCGAGGTCTGCAAGGAGCTCGGCATCATCGACGGCGGCAAGGCGGCCATCGAGGACTATGGCGTTGAGAAGTTCAACCGCGCCTGTATCGAGTCGGTCTTCCGCTACCAGAAACAGTGGGAAGAACTGACGGATCGCATCGGCTTCTGGGTGGATCTGGAGGAGGCCTACGTCACCTTCCATCAGAGTTATGTTGAGAGCGTGTGGTGGGCGCTGAAGCAGCTCTTCGATCGCGGCCTGCTCTACCAGGGCCACAAGGTGGTCTGGTGGTGGGCGCAGGGCGGCACCGCGCTCTCCGCCGGTGAAGTGGGTGAAGGCTACCGCGATACGGACGACCCGGCGATCACGGTGCGCCTCGCGCTGACGGAGGAGAGCAAGACAAAGCTGGGTCTCGACGGCAGCGCCAGCCTGCTCATCTGGACGACAACGCCGTGGACGCTCTCGAGCAACTGTGCCGCAGCCGTCGGCCCCGAGATTGATTACGCCATCGTGCAGCACGAAGACGAGCAACTCATCGTTGCCGCGCCGCTGGTGGAGAAAAACTTCGGCGAGGGCGCGACGGTCCTGCGCACCGTTAAGGGCGCCGACCTCGTCAACCTGGAATACGAACCGCTCTTCGCCTACGACACGCCGCAGCAGATGGAAGGCGCGGGCGAGAGCGAGAAACATTGGATCGTGATCGCGGGCGACTTCGTCGAACTGGAGACCGGCACCGGTATCGTCCACATGGCGCCCGCCTTCGGCGAAGACGACTACCGCGTTTGCAAGGAGAAGGGCGTCGGCTTCCTCTGTTTCGTGAAGCCGGACGGCACCTTCGACGAACGCGTGACCGATGTCGATCCCTTCGACCAGACCCCCATCGCCGGGCAGTTCTGCAAGGCGGCCGACAAGGCGATCATCCGCGTGCTCAAGGAACGCGGCGCGCTCTTCAAGCACGACCAGTACCACCACAGCTATCCCTTCTGCCCCCGCGCGGATCAGGATCCGCTGATCCAGTACGCGCGCAAGAGCTGGTTCATCAAGACCTCGCAGTTCAAGGACGACTTCGTCGCGAACAACAAGGAGATCGCCTGGCAGCCGGAGCACATCCGCGACGGCCGCTTCGGCAATTTCCTCGAGAACAATGTGGACTGGGCGCTCTCGCGCGAGCGCTATTGGGGCACGCCGCTGCCGGTATGGATCTGCGAGAAAACCGGGCACATGGAGGCGATCTGCACCTACGAAGAACTGCTGGCGAAGCCGGACGTGCAGGGCACGGAAGTCTGGGCCGAAGCGAAGGCGGCGAACCCGGAACTCAGCGAGCACCTCAAGGTACACAAGCCCTACATCGACGCGGTGACGTACCAGAGTCCGCAGGACCCGAGTGCGCGCATGCGCCGGGTGACCGAAGTGATCGACGTGTGGTTCGACGCGGGCTGCATGCCCTTCGCGCAGTGGGGCTATCCGCACAAGGAAGGCAGCGCGCAGCAGTTCGACGAGCGCTTCCCCGCCGACTTCATCAGCGAGGCCATCGACCAGACCCGCGGTTGGTTCTATGCGTTGCTCGCGATCAGCACCGTGGTGCACGGCAAGGGCGAAGAAGGCTGGCCGCATCCCTTCAAGAACTGCATCTGTCTCGGCCACATCATGGGCGAAGACGGACTGAAACTTTCCAAGCGCCTGAAGAACTACCGCGAACCGCGCGAGCTCTTCGAGAAGTACAGCGCGGACGCGCTCCGCTGGAGCTTCATCGCCAAGAACCCGCCGACCAGCAGCAGCCGCCTCTCCGAGAAGATCGTCGAAGAGTCACAGCGCGAACTGCTGATCCGCTGGTACAACGTGTGGTCCTTCTTCGTGATCTACGCGAACCTCGACGGCTTCGACCCCGCGCACGCGCCGGCCGAGATCCTGCGCGAGGCCGCGGCGGATCCGGCGGCGGTCTCCGGCGGAGGCGACGGCGGCGACGCGAGGTACCGCGCGCGCGACGAGCGCGGCGAGCTCGACCGCTGGATCCTGCATGAGCTCGACCGCACCGCGCTCGACGTGCGCAGTCACATGGACCGCTACGACTCTTACCCCGCAGCGCGCGGCGTGCTGAACTTCGTGGACAGCCTGTCCAACTGGTATGTACGCCGGAGCCGCGCGCGCTTCTGGGCGGGCGAATGGACCGCCGACAAGGCGGATGCCTACTGGACGCTCTACGAGTGCCTGCTGAAGCTGGCGCGGCTCGCCGCGCCCTTCACGCCCTTCTTCGCCGAGACCGTATGGCAGAGCCTCACCGCGCCGCTGCCCGGCGCGGCGGAGAGCGTACACCTCGCGGCCTACCCCGAGGCGGATGCCGCCGCGATCGACCACGAACTGCTCGAGCAGATGGAAGTCGTCCGCGAAGCGGTCACCCTTGGCCTCAGCGCGCGGCGCGCGGAGAACCTCAAGGTGCGCCAGCCGCTGGCCCACTGCGAACTCGTCGTCACCAGCGACGCGCACCAGGCCGGCCTCGCGCGCAACCTCGACCTGCTCAAGGAAGAACTCAACATCAAGGAAATCGCCTTCTGCCAGACGCCCGAGGACTACGTGTCCTACGAGGTGCGGCCGAACTTCAAGGTGCTCGGCGCGAAGCTCGGCAAGCAGGTGCAGGCCGTGCGCAAGGCCCTCGCCGAAGGCGACGGCGCGGCCTTCTACCAGCAGTTGCAGGCCGGCGCCATCACCCTCGATCTTGGCGGCGAGACCGTCGAGCTCAGCGGCGACGACGTCGAAGTGCGCCTCGCTGCGAAGGACGGCTTCGCCGCCGCGCAGGGCCGTCACATGGTCGTCGTCATCTCCACCGAGATCACCCAGGAACTCCGCGAAGAAGGCTGGGCCCGCGACGTCATCCGCCACCTCCAGGAAATCCGCAAAGAACGCGGCCTCGACTACGACGCCCGCATCCAGGTCGCCTACCAGACCGAAGACGTCGAACTCAGCGCCGCGCTGGCGCGCTTCGCCGACACCATCAGCAAAGAAGTGTTGGCCGACGCCTTCGCCGCCGGCGACGGCGCGGAGGCAGAATCGAAAGAAGTGACGGTAGACGACAAGACGCTGGCGCTGGTCGTGACGGTCGGCTAGCACGACGTGTAGCCCGGGGTCCCCGACCCCGGGATCGGGGCGTTGGCATTGACCCGACCACACGCGAAACCTCTCGACACGATCCTGTCCTCGGGAGGGCGAGCGTCCCCGCGAGCCGGTTGGGGCCTTCAATCGCCTTGATCCGGCTCGCGGGGACGCTCGCCCTCCCGGTTTTCGTCTATGATAGTCACCCTCAAATAAATGCGCAGGTCAGGAAAGCTGCCCGCAACAAGAGGCCGGGCACATGTACGAACCGCTCTACCGAAACGACCAGCGCGACTGGAAGTACTATCTGTTCGGCTATGGAAATTCGTACATCTCCGGACCATTGCAACGGCAACTCAAACGCCGTACGCCCGTCCCAGCAGCGCTGTGGGCGGCGCTGGCAGCGCCGGAAGCATTTATCCATTCCGTGCACAGGTCTGCAGAAGATGCCTTCGGACTGCCCAAGTCTCGACTTATCCCGAACGACACGTTTGAACTGGTCATGCTCGCGGACGACCTTCCGCAATCTCTCGGGGTGACCGAATTCTTTATTGCAGTCGCGCGGATTACGGAGAACGACGGTTGGGAGCAGGATGTTGTTGAACCTCTCTTACCGCAACGATTGGGCGACGTAATCGAACACTTCTATGCCGTCAAGTGCGGGCACGTACGACCGGGAGAAGTCCTGTAGCCCGGGGTCCCCGACCCCGGGATCGACGCGCCGGCATTGACCCCACCAAACGCGCAACCTCTCAACGCGATCCCGGCCTCGGGGAGGCCGGGCTGCGGCAACGCCCCGCGCTGCTGGATGCCCGCCTCCGCGGGCATGACGCCGTCCTGTAGCCCGGGGTCCCCGACCCCGGGATCGACGCGCCGGCATTGACCCCACCAAACGCGCAACCTCTCACCGCGATCCTGTCCTCGGGAGGGCGAGCGTCCCCGCGAGCCGGTTGGGGCCTTCAATCGCCTTGATCCGGCTCGCGGGGACGCTCGCCCTCCCGGTTTTCGTCTATGATAGTCACCCTCGATTAAGTGCGCTGGTCAGGAAAGCTGCCCGCAACGCCATGAAATATACGATGCAGGAAATCAGCAACATGCCATTACCCTTCCCACTACGACTTCGATACGCACTACATCTTTGCGTCGCATGCTTGGCCCTCTGTTCCCCCGCCGCCTACGCGCAGAAAGAAATGGCCATCACCCTGGATGACTTGCCTTTCGCCTATGCCCGCCAATTGACCGTTGATGAACAACGCGTTGCATTCGAATCTGTTCTCGAGGCACTCGAGAAGCATGCGGTGTCCGCGGCGGGTTTCGTAAACGGGGTGCATCTCACGAAGGAAAAAGCGGCGTGGTTGGATGCCTTTGCCGAGGCGGGTCATCGCATCGGGAACCACACCTTTAGTCATCCTGACTTACACAAGATGAGCGTATCCGACTACATGCAGGATGTTGACAAGGGAGAGGAATCGATTCGCAAGTGGCTTGGCACCCCAAAATACTTCCGCTACCCCTTTCTCCACCGGGGTACGTCTCCCGCGATACGGGATGGGGTCTACACGATGCTTTGCGATCGGGGATACGAAATCGCTTCGGTCTCCATCGACAACGATGACTACCTATTCAACAAGAAGCTGGTCGATGCACGAGCGCGCGACAAGGAACTTGACCTTCGCGACGACTATATCGGCCATATTCTGGAGCGTTCCCGATACTTCGAGGCCCTGGCAATGGAGAAACTTGGCAGACCGATCAAGCATGTCCTGCTTCTTCACATGAACTATCTGAATGCCTTGTATCTCGACGACTTGCTTCAGGCCTTTCGTGATGCGGGTTGGACTTTCGTTTCCATGCCCGAGGCATTGAACGATCCGGTCTACGCATTGCCGGATACCTATGCAGGGCCGAAGGGCCTTTCCTATCTCGAGCGCATTGAAAGCGCCAACCCGGACGCAGCACCTCGGGATTGATTCGACGCCGTGTAACCCGGGGTCCCCGACCTCGGGATCGCCGCGCCGCCAGTGGCCCAACCCCACGAGCACACGGCCAACACCTTCCCGCGCTTTGGATCACCGGCGCCTCCGACACTACACTATTCCTTTCGAGACCCAAGGCGGCCCAGCCGCCGACATGGAAGGAAATCTCCCCATGCGTTCATTCAAGGATAAGGTCGCTGCGATCACGGGCGCGGGCTCCGGTATTGGCCGGGCCTTGGCGCTGGATCTCGCGCGGCGCGGCTGTCACCTCGCCCTGAGTGACATCAACGCGGAAGCGGTCGAAGCCGTGGCGGCGGAGACCCGGACGCTGGGGGTGAAGGCCACCGCGCAGCGTGTCGATGTGGCGGACCGCGACGCGGTGCACGCCTGGGCGGATGCGGTCGTGGCGGAGCACGGGAAGGTCAACCTGATATTCAACAACGCGGGCGTCGCACTGGTAACCACGATCGAAGGTGCCGACTACGCCGACCTCGAGTGGATCATGGGCATTAACTTCTGGGGCGTGGTCCACGGGACCAAGGCGTTCCTGCCGCACCTGAAAGCGAGTGGCGAGGGCCACGTGATCAACCTCTCCAGCGTCTTCGGCCTCGCGGGCATCCCCGGACAGAGCGGCTACAACGCGGCGAAGTTCGCCGTGCGTGGTTTCACCGACTGCCTGCGCGAGGAACTGGAGATGATGCAGTGTGGTGTGTCCGCGACCAGCGTGCATCCCGGGGGCATCAAGACCAACATCGCGCGCGCGGCGCGTACCCACCCAAGCGTCGCCGCGCTCGGCATGGATCCTGAAGACGACGGCAGTGGTTTTGATCAGATCGCACGCACCACGCCGGAGAAAGCTGCCCAGACTATTCTCCGTGCGGTGGAGCGGGACAAGCGGCGCGTCATGGTTGGGCCCGACGCCCACCTCTTCGATTGGATCACCCGCCTCTTCCCCGCGCACTACCAGGGCCTCGCCATTTGGATTTCCCGCAAGGGCGCGCAACAGGTGGCGGCACGCAAGGCCGGTGCCAGCGGCCAATAGCGGGATTGCCACCGACGGAATAAAAAAAGCGGGGTGACCCAGTGGCCACCCCGCAGACTGTCGTGTGGAATTCGCTGGCGGCGTACTACTTCCGCACGCCTTCGAAACTGATCGTAATCGTTACTTCATCGCCCACGCCCGGCAGGCCATAGTTCATGCCGTAGTCGCTGCGCAGGATCGAGAAGGTCGTTTCGAATCCGGTGCGATAGTCGCCGCGCATCTCGCCGCTGCCCAGGTGTGCCACGTCCAAGGTGATCTCCTTTGTCGTGCCCAGCAGCGTGAAGTCGCCGGTCACCGCGTAGGTGTTGTCACCCGTCTTCTCCCACGTCGTGCTCTTGAAGCGCATCTCCGGGAACTGCTTCGTGTCGAAGAAGTCCGGGCCGCGCAGGTGCTTGTCGCGTCCTTCGTGGTGCGTGTTGATGCTCTCCGTCTTCACCACGACTTCCAGCGCATTGCTCTCCGGTTTTTCCGGGTCGAAGCTGAAGCTGCCCGAAGCATCCGGAATCATACCGTAGGTATTGCTGAAGCCCAGGTGGCTCACCTTGAACAGCGCCGCAAAGTGCGACGCATCCAGGTCATAGTCATCGGCCACGGCAGGGAGCACCGCCACCGCCAGCACAACCATTGTTGAAACAAGCTTTCGAGTCAAATCGGTCATCGAGCGTTCCTTTCGGGTTGGGTTCAACACAGACCGGCACAGCCTAACAGAATCGCCGCGGTCGCGTCACGGTGAGAATCCGGAAACAAGTTGGATGGCCACCGCAGCACTCCACGAAAACGCTGCACTACAACCATGTATTCCCGGCGTCTCAAAGAAAATTTCGCACGTCCACGATAAATCCATTGGTACTGTCATCACTGTTCTTGATGGTGCCCATCCCCGGGCGCAGATATATCTGCGCCAGCGCCAGGTGATCCGCATCCGCTACTGGGGCCACCGGACTCCCCGCTTCGCTCCCCGGCTTCACGGTCACGTTCCACGTCTCCACGCTCGCCTGCACCAGGTCAATCCGATCGTTCGCCGACGGCGCCGCCACATCCACCGTCTCTGTGGCCGCGGCCAGCTTGAAGGGAAACCCGCCGATCAACGCGTACCCCGGCTGCACCATCACCGACATCCCCGGTGTCGTCTTGGCGACCGTCTTCAGACCATCCGCGTCCGCATCGCGCACCACGCCATCGCGCCCGCCCCAGGCCTCTCGCAGCAACATATACATCAGCTCCAGCGCCGCTTCGATTCGGTCGTCCCAAGTATTCAACTTCGACGAAGCCACCGGGCGCTCCTCAAAGGACCAACTCGTCTTCAAGTATCCCAAGCCCTTGATTGCCATGTCGTTGTTCTCCTGTTTTGCCTTCGCACCACGTCAACCGCATCTTGTTCCCCTTCGAAGGGGGATAAAGGGGGATGTAGAATCTCGGAGATCGCTCCGATAAGTAGACTTTGCCGACGCTCCACATCCCCCGCCCTTCGGGCACCCCCTTCAAAGGGGGACCTAGAAATCCTTCCGTCGTGGCATAATTCTTTGTCCTCGGTAACCGCGAGAAAATCGGCCTTCAAAGCCAACGGCGTTGTGCCGCCCAGCCCAGGGTTGCCGACCAACGGGAGGCTACCCTGGGTGAATGCCACAAGCGGAACTACGCAGAAAGCGTTGCGCCCAGGTTCTCCGCGATGGCTCAGTCCAAATGAAAACCCATATCCACGCCCACCGTCGGGTCGTCCAAGCGAAACTCGAACAAGGTCGACGCGCCTTCCTGACTACGCACGACAAAACCGAGCGGCTCCGCCACCGAACGTAGCGGTGATCCGAGGAAGGCCGTCGTCTCCACATGTGTCCCCGAAAATCGGTGCCGCAATGCGCGCACACGCCCCACGATCTTCCCGGTGAATCGCCCGCCCCATTCCTCCGCCAGCTCCGACGCAAGCCGACGCAAAGGCGCGCCGCGCACCTCGAGGATTTCACCCAATCGCACGGCCGCGTCCCCGCGATACCACGTCACGGATCCCGACGGCTCCGGGTAGGCCAGGTCATCCAACAGCCCCGCGGCGAGGCGATCCGCATCCGGTGTTTGCGTAATGGAGAAATACTCCAGCGAGCGCGTCTCCACGCCGAAAGTCTCGATGCTCTCGCCCCGCGCATAGCTCTTGCTCACCGTGCCGGAGAAGGGATTCCCCGAGAGCAGCAGGAAGTTGCCGAGGCCCGCCGCATTCTCGCCGAGCTGCACCCCGACCCGTAGCGGATCGAAGTAGACCGCGCGATTCACCGCAGCCGCTTCATGGAAGTGCACGCCCTGCCCAAGGTCCACGTCGAAGGTATAGCCCCCCGCCGCATAGGCCAATGCCGTCAGCACCTCGAGCACCCCGCCGGATACATCGAAAGCGCCGAGGCTCACGCCCGTCGCGTCGATGCTGTCCGTATGCGCACCTGCGTAGCTGAAGAAATCCTTCAGCGCCATCTCCGGCACGTGGAAGCGGCCCTCGTCGTAGAGGTACACCTCTGCGTGGTCCTGCTCCACCAGCGCCGCGTTGAAGCATTCGCCGCCGCCGTAGACCAGCCCCAGGTAGCGCCCATAGGCGTCCACGCGATCATCGAAGGCGCCCGTCACGTCGCGGTGCGGATTCAGCTCGATGAAGTCGATACCCTTTGTGTCGATGAGGTTCTGCAGTGCGGCCGTCGCCGCATCCGCGCGCAGCTTGTAGCCGCTCGCGTCGTACTGCGCATCGCTCCAATCCGCCACCTCCGGATGCCGGCCAATCGCGTGGCCGTTGCGCGATTTCTCCTCGCAATCGATCAGCATCATCCGCAGATCCGGCCAGGCCGCGCCATCCACGACGATGCCCGCAATCGTGTCGCCGTCCTTCGCATACGCACCGCTCAGATCCATGCGGACACTGTCGACCCATTGCCCCGCGGCAATCCCGCCAACTTCCAGTTCGTTCTCCTCCGTCTTGCGGCCGAGGAACTTCGCGTACTCGCGTTCCGCACCGTCCGGATAGGCGGCGTGATCGACCCAATAGTGGATGTCGCCCGGCGCGCTGTTGATCACGTCCTTCACGATCGCCGCGATCTCGCGGTTGGTATATGCGCGCGACACATGCCGGTTGCCCAGGCGCGCCGCGCGCTCCGCGCGGAATTCCACCACCTCGTGAAAGGGTACGTACTGATCCAGAATCAGCTTGCGCGTGTCGCTCCACTCCGGTCGTGTCTCCGTCACCCATGCACGACAAAAGGCCGCGCCGTCCACATAGACCTCCACGCGAAAGCCGGGACCCAACGCGGGCACCGACTTCGGCAAGAGCCCGCGTACGGTGTCCGCCTCGTCCGGACGCCGCCGCACGACTTCCAGAAGCGGCACCTCGGCGTAGCGTGCAATACGTCGGCCCGCGTGGTCGAAAACGTCGATGCGATACTCCATGCCTACCACCACCGATCCAGCCACGAAACCGCTGCTGCCGCCGTGTGGCTGCTCGCCGCGTCGTCTGTATAGACCAGGGTCGTCCCTGCGGGATCGAGGCGCGGGAAATCGCCCGAGACATAGGGCGTCACATCCACACCTGCCAGCGTCGCGCGTTGGCGGGTACTGTCGAAGAGCAGTATCTCGCCATCGGCGACCGTCCCGTCATAAACCAAGGTACGCACGCCATCCGAGATCGTCGGGCGCACCAACGTACCAGCCGCCGTAAACGTGATCGTTGGCAATGAAACCGCATCGCCACCCGGCATCACCGCGTGCGTCGCACCGGAGACCGTGATGGACCACGCCGAGTTCGTCGCAGTCTCCGCATACTCATAGGGATCCTCGGCCTCGAGGTCGAGCGTGAAGGACGCCGCGTGCTCCCCGTGCAAGGGTTCCTGTGTAAAGGTCTTGCGCGCGACAAGAAGCCGGCGCGCCGCGCGCAACGACAGCACCGTCGCTTCCCCCGATTCGGAGGCCGCGTTCAGCATTGCCGCCAGCGCCGCATCCAAACCCGCCGCATCCGCCGCCTCGATCACCCCACGGATCCGGATCGCCCGCGCGTCCCGCCCGCCGATCTCCTCATGCTTCTCCACCACACTCGTCCGCGCCGCATCGAATTCATACGCCCCCAACACAATCCCCACGCGTGCTACCTCCTCATCGCCGTGCCCTACATACGCGACACAACACGCCAACCCGCTTCGCTGAAATCACCACCGCGCCAGGTCGCCTTCAACCCCAAAGGGGTTGTGCCTTCCAGCCCAGGGTTGCCGACCATCGGGAGGCTACCCTGGGTAAGTTGCAATCGAAGTACCTACCCTGAAAGGGTTGTGCCCCCGTCACGCGCCCAACACCGGCGTCGATGCCGTCGCATCCCCTGCGGCCCGCGGCGGCGTTGGCACGACGTAGTCCGCGAGATGCCCCCAGGCCTCCGCCTCCAGATCCGCCGCCTGCGCCATCAAGGATGCATAGCGCCGAGACCGATCCACCCGGTTACCGCCGATCTGAACCGACTTCCCGCCGGCCGCCTCGCCCGACGCCAGCGAACGCAACAACGCTGCCCCCGCCAGCAAGGTCTCGCCCAGCACCAGCCCCGCCGGCGGCGACTCCGTATCCACGTCCGCATCCAGCACCGCCACAATCTTCACATGC
>JAUIKJ010000022.1 GCA_030430835.1 Candidatus Hydrogenedentota bacterium | reverse complement strand
GGCCATCATTTCGAGGCGGAGGGCGGGGAATTCCCCTGGCGCGGCAAAGGTGTGCAGGTGCCGGTCTTCGCGGAGGTTCTGGCCGCCTTTCCGGATCACCGTTTCCTGATCGAGACCAAAGCCGGCACGGGCATCGCCGACGCCACCGTCAAGGTCATACAGGAAGCCAAGGCCATGGACCGCGTGATGCTCGCGTCTTTCAATCCCCTACACATGCACCGGGTACGGGAAATCGAACCGGCGATCCCCACCTGCTATGACTATGCGGGCGCGATGGTGCTGATGCAGACCTTCCGCAAGGGTGACTGGGCGGCCTACGAACCGACGGACGCTGTGCTCTCGGTAACGTCCAAGCTCGACAAGCAGTTCGAAATTTCAGCGGAAGAGATTCGTGCGCTGCAGGCAAAGGGCATTCGCTACCAGGTGCACACGCTAAACCGGGAATCGGATCTCACCGAGGCCATCGCGCGCGGCGTCGACAGCATCCTCACGGACTATCCCACCCGGCTGCAGGCCCTCGCCGACGCGCGTTAGCGGCGAACTTCTTCCCCTTCCGCCCCGTTCCAGGTGCCGCCCGGGCCGAAAGTATAACGGAAGGTCTGGCGGCCTTCCTCGCCCGTCGGTACGGATGCCTGCTCCGCGGCCGCCTCGGCGCGCGTTGGCTTGCGGGGCCCCTGGTAGATTCGGTACTCGTACTCGATGAAGCCGTGGTACCCACGCTCGCCACGTGTGTTCCGCGAGATGGCGTTGGCCTCCAGCGGATAGTAGTTCTCGTAGACCTTCACTTCCTTGTAGAAGGTGCCGCGGATGCCGTCTTCCTGAAATTTCACTTCGCCGTGGCGCGCACCGGCATTCAGGCGCTTGATTTCCTGCGCGCCCACGCCATCGAGCCGCGACATCACCTGATCGGAGCCACGCTCGTAGTCTTCACCGGGTTCACGAATACCAAAATCCGTGAGTACCTTGTCCATCACACCGTCGTCCCCCCCCGTGGCACAACCGGACAGCACAAGCATCAACCCCGAAATAAGTAGCGCGTTCTTCACGACCTGTCTCCTTGAAAAGATGATGGACAGAGTATAGCAGGCCGGAGGCGGGCGAAAAACCGGGGCACAACTACTGAAGAAACTGGAGCAGCGAGGGCTGAATCACGCGCGCGCCGGCGGTCAAGGCCGCTTGAAACGCATTGGACTGTGCATTGAGGTTTAGCGTCACCTCGGCAAAGTCTGCATCAATGTTGTCGGAGAGCACGTCCGCCAACTGCACGTTGATCTCCTGCAGGTTGGAATCAACCCGCTCTATCCGCGAGGTGATCGCACCAATGCGCGCGGTCGAAACCAGCAGTTGATCTTCCGCCGTCTCCAGTTCGCCCAGCCGGTCCTGCAGGGCCGCAGTATCCCCCGCAAAGAGATTGTCGCGCACGTCAATCAGAACCTGAAAGATGTCCTCCGTGCTCGCGGAGGTAGAATTGAAGACCGAGTCACCCGGCACGTTGCTCACCACCGTGGTGCCCTCGGAGATCTCAATGTTGATCTGCTCCGCGTTGCCTTCGAAACTCACCGCTGTGATATCGCCGTTGGAATCGCGCGTGGCGGCGAAGGGCTCGTTCAGCGTACGGGTTCCACCGAATATGTAGCGCCCGTTCGTGATCGTGTTCGACTGCACCAGCAGGTTTTCCAAGAGCTGGTTGATCTCAATGGCAATGGCGTCGCGCTGCTCTTGGCCATTCGTGTCGTTTGCACCCTGCAGAGTCAGTTCACGTACCCGCTGCACGATGTCCACACTCGTCCGGATGGCCGTTTCCGTCTCCAGCAATTGCGGCGATATGGTGGAGATGTTCGTGAGGTACTGATCGTTCTTGGCGATCTCAGATCGCGCATTGATCGCGCGCCGCGCCGCAAGGGGATCGTCGGACGGCGTATTGACGCGTTGGCCCGTGGCAAGCTGATCCTGCAGTTTCAGCAGGCGCAGATTTGCCGCGCTGATGTTGTTCAGCACGCGATCCACCAAAATACGTTGTGTTACCCGTATCGATCCCATGGTACTTCCTGTGGCTTAGCCCCGGTGATCCACGAAAGCCGCACGCGCCGCAAACACCGGCTCGGCATGGCCCGAGGCGTCGTAGCGGCCGCCGCCGGCGGGATTGAAGCGCATCACCGTGTTCAGGGCATCGTTGACCACCCGCTGCGACCGGCGCATCAGGCCCGCATTCTCCTGCGAGACCTTCCGCACCGACTCGATTACCTCCCGCATCTTCGTCTGAAACTCGCCCAAGCGCCGTTTCCACGGCTCCGGCGCGATACGTATCAGATCGCTCAAGGTCTGCTTCTCCACCGGCAGGTCATAGGCATCGACCACCTGGCACACCAGCGAAAGGCGCTCGGCTTCCGCATCGATCGCCTCCTGCTGCAAGGCCATCATCGCTGCGGTCTTGGCCTCCAGAAACTCCAAGTCGTGCGCCCGGGCCGCTTCGCCCTGTGCGATGCACAGCGCCAGCATGTTTTCCTGGCGCTCCAACTCGTCATCGAAGTGATCGCACAGCTTCTCAAGTACCGACTCGGCCGGTGTCATGCGCAGTCCCTCTCCCTATTGCTGGTAACGCGACACAATGCGCGCGGCCGCCACAGCCTCTAGCTCGGCCCGGTTGAGTTGTCCGTCACCGTCGAGATCCACGCCCGCGAAGGCCGCTGCGTCCAGCCCGCTCTCCGCCAGATCGAGCGTACCGTTCCGATCGGCGTCACGCAGTTGCATGAACTGCCCGGTAAGCCGGGACGCGGTCTCACCCACGGTCTCCGGACGCGACGCGCCGGGCGCGCCCTTGGCCGATGCCGCCTGCTGGACTTGCGCCTCCAGCAAGCGCGCAAAGTCCTCGCTCTTGACCCGCGGCCGTTTGAACTCCCGCACCAGGCCCGTGGCACTCTTGAGTACCGCGTTGATGGATCCGAGTTCTCCAAGAAAAGACATGCTCAACTCCTCAGCGCACCGGCAAGCCCATGCGGGATTGCGATGCCGTGTTGCTTATCGGCAGGACCGCACCGGGACTTGAAGCCGGTCTGGTCGTAGCGGCTGGTTCCAGCGCCAGGCCCGCCAGCTCCGGATGCAGGCGGTATCCGCGCGACGCGCGTTCAAGCAGACCGTTCGGACGATCGGCCCGGGCCGCCCGCGTCTGTTCCCATTGGGCCTTGATCTGCTTCGCGATACCCAATTGCCCCGACTCTGCCATCGATCCGGCGAGGGCGTCGTCCAGGCTTTCCTCAAAAAACTTCTGTGCAGGCGAGGGCGCGAAAAGCCCACCGTCCGGCACCGTCTTTCGCATCTCCCGAAGCATCTGGTAGAGAAAGACGCGCTCAAACTCCTCAAGTGCCTGTTGCTCGCGTTGCGCGGAAAACTGCGCCGGGTCGCTGCGCCAATCCGTGCTGGTCTGGAGTGGGTTTACGTAGAGCATCACATGATCTCCAGGTCCGCTTCGAGTGCACCCGCTTCGCGCAGCGCCTGGAAAATGGAGATCATGTCCCGTGGCGTGACCCGCAACCGGTTCAAGGCCTCCGCGACATCGCCCGCCGACGTCCCCTCCACCGGCATCAGGTACACCTCCGGCTCCTCCACCTCCAATTCCACCGACTCGGTAACCACCGGATCGGCGTCCGTGAAAGAAAGCGCTGGCGTCACTTGGGGCGTCGTGGCGATCTTGATGGTCAGGCTGCCGTGTGCCACCTGACAGGGCTTGATCATGACGTTGCCACCCACCACGATCGTTCCCGTCCGCTCGTTAAACACCACCTTCGACGGTGCCGTCGTGGTCACGTCGATGGTGTCGAGGCGCGCGATAAAACCGAAGAGATCGGACTGCTCGGCCGGAGGAATCCGAACGCGCACGCTGCCGCCACCGGTCGCCTCCGCGGCACCGTTGCCGTAGACCTGATTGATGCTTTCCTGGATCCCACTGGCCGTGTTGATATCCGGCCGCTTGAGCAACAGCACCAGGCGCTCGCCGTCGGTGATCGTCGAGGGCACCTCGTTCTCCACATACGCACCCATCGGAATCCGGCCGGCGGTCACGTGGTTCTGCCGCACGCTGGTGCCGCCGCCCGCGTCGGCATTGAATCCTCCAATCGACACCGGCCCCTGCGCCACGGCATACACTGTTTCACTGCCGCCCGGCCCCCGCAGATACGTCTCCATCAGGGTCCCACCTTCCAGGCTCTTCGCGTCGTAGATGGAGTGGACACTCACATCGATGCGCGTGCCTTCCTTCGCGTAGGCCGGGATCACCGCGGTAACATTGACGACCGCAGCATTCTTCGAACTGAGTTCCTTCAGATTGTCGACGTCAATCCCGAGCCGCTCGTTCATACGCTCCAGCGCAATGACCGCGGCGCCCGCGCTGTCGCCCGTGCCGTTCAGACCCACGATGATGCCGGTGCCGCTGAGGATGTTGCCGCGGACGCCCTGCACTTCGCAGAGATCCCCGATCCGTGCGGCGGCAGCGGGCCACGCGAGCAATACAACGGTAAGCGCCAGCGGCAGGCACCGGCGCCAGGGGCGGCGATCTGTGGAAGCTTCACGCATCAGAAGGGCGACACCCAGTCGAGAAGCTTGGTGACAATGCCGCGGCGCTGGTTGTTCCAAAGCGGGCCGCGACCCTTCAGCAGAATCTCGAGGTTCGCGATTTGTGTGGACTGGACGGTGTTCCCCGGCGTGATGTCTTCGGTCCGAACCAGACCGCTCAAGACCAGCGTCGAGTCTTCCCGGTTCACACTCATCAGCCGCTCGCCCTTCAACATGATGTTGCCGTTCGGATAGACCTTCGTCACGAAACAGCTCACCGAGGTCTTCAGGGTGCTGCTGCGCCGCGTCGACCCCGTGTTCTTCGTCTCGTTCTCGGTCTCGGTCTCCCAGTTCGGAAGCGCGTTCGCATTCATAATCCCCAGCCCGCCATCGCTGCGCTCCGCCGTCAGGAAGTTGTTGGCCGACTCATCCGTCTCCGCGGAGACGTCGGCCTCTTTCTTCGTGTTGGTATTCGCCGTCGCGGAGGCGTCGATGCGCTCGTTGACAAGCACGGTGATGATGTCGCCGATCTCGAAGCGGTTCTTCTTCTCGGCGATGAGCGTGCCTTCCTTCGCGGAGGCCGTCGAGAACAGCGAATCTGCCCCCGCGCCCAGCGCCACCAACAGGCCTGTCACGCCAAGCAAAATAGTTCTGAGAAGCATATCCCCTCCTACGGCAGGACGATCACGCCGTCGGCGCGTACGATGCCCTGAAATTCTTCCTTGGACTTCGGGTTCTGGCAGCGCACCAGGTCCCCCACGCGCGCGTCGTGCATGATCTTCACCTGATCCTGCACATGCAGACCGCCCGCGGTGAACTCCACCGTGACCAGCTGGTTGCGTTTGACCGCGATACGCGGCTGCACACTGCGCGCAGAGATCACCTGGCCCGTAAATATCGTGCGCTGCGCGACCATGCCGATGGCTTCGTCCGTCGCGGTCAGCGCGCCGCTGGGCATGGTGCTCATCGCCTGTTTTCGAAATTCGATATCCGCGCCGCTCACCGGTTGCCCCCGCGAAATGTCGCGCCGCGCAACCACCACGTCGACATAGGTCTCCACATTCGCGCGCATCGTCAGCGATCGCTCGAGTTGACCGTCAATATAGATCTCACCGCGAAAGGCGCCGCCGCCGACATAGGCGTATTGCGGGCTCGGGCGCCAGGCGATCTCCAGCAGCCCATCCCGGGTCACCACATCCTGCGTCGGTAGCGGTACGGAGACTTCGGTGTCCTCTGGATGCCACGGCATCTCCCGCTCGATGTAGGATCGCAATGACGCGGCCAGTTCTTCCTTCGGCACGTCGCGGTGCAGGGTGGTTGCGCGGACCATCTCCGGCCCCGCAATCTCGATTGCTTCCAAGCCCACGCCCGCGCTGCGTACGCGCGAGGCCACCAGCGCTGCATTCACACGCCGGTAGTCCCCCGGGTTCGCCGCGGAGATTATCTCGATGTCCGCCAGCGTCTCTGCATAGGCACCATCCAACTCCGCGATATCACGCAGATACACGGTGGGCCCCTTGACGTAGCTCTCTTCCTTGAGCACCAGCCGATCCGCATGCACCGACGCCGTCAGCATCAGGGCCAGAACAACGCTATGGTGTACCCGTCTCATGAAAACTCCGTCTGCCTAGGGCCTATCGGCGCACGTTGTTGGCCGTCTGCAACATGTCGTCTGCGGTCTGGATCACCTTCGAGTTCGCCTCGTAGGCACGCTGCGCAATAATCATCTGCAGGATCTCTTCCACCACCTGTACGTTTGAGTTTTCCAGGAATCCCTGGGCTATCGTGCCCGCACCGTCCAACCCGGGCGTGCTCGCCGTTGGCGTGCCGGAGGCCTGGGTCTCCAGCAGGAGGTTTCGACCCAGCCGCGCATCAAGGCCCGCCGGATTCGAGAAGCGCACCAGTTGAATCGTGCCGATGGTCTGCGGCGCGTTGTCGCCCGGACTCCGCGACGACACGGTACCGTCCGAACTCACGGAGATCAGTTCGGAATCGGTCGGCACGGTAATCGCCGGTTCCAGCGCGTAGCCGTCCGCCGTCAGCACCGTGCCCTGCTCGTTGATCTTGAAGGAACCGTCGCGCGTATAGGCCACCGTGCCGTCCGGCAGGGTGACCTGAAAGAAGCCTTCACCCTCGATCATCATGTCGAGCGCGTTGCCCGTCTGGATTGCTGCGCCGGGCGTGAAGACCTTCGCGATCGCGCTCGGCCGTACGCCGTGGCCCACCTGAATGCCTTCGGGAATGGTCGTACCCGCCGTGGTCTCGGACCCCGCCGGCTTTATCGTTTCGTAAAGCAGATCCTGAAAGTTCACGCGGCTTTTCTTGAAGCCGGTCGTATTCACGTTCGCGAGGTTGTTCGCGATCGTGTCGATGTTCATCTGTTGGCCTATCATCCCCGTCGCGGCCGTGAACAGTGAACGAATCATGCGTCAGTCTCCCGCCGCTTAGCGCGGCATCCCAACCTGATCGATCATCCGCCCAACGGTGGAGTCGATCGTTTGTATCACCCGCTGGTTCGCCTCATAGGCACGAAGCCCCAGCATCATCTTGCTCATCTCAAGGGTCACGTTGACGTTGGACATCTCGATCTGACCCTGCTCAATCGTCGTGCCCGACGCGTCCGTCATCTGCGCGCGTACCGCTTCGGAGGCGCGATACAGGCTGTCACCCTGCCGCTCCAAGCGCTCCGGCGCCGTGAACTCCACCATCCGCACTTGTCCCGCCGGCACGCCGTCCACCGTTACGCCGCCGCCCTGCGCCACCACCACCGCGCCACCGCGCACATCAATCGGCGCACCGGCCACGCTCTGCACCTTGTAGCCATCCCGCGTCGCCAGGTGTCCATCCACGTCCACCGTGAACTCACCCGATCGCGTGAAGCGCTCGCCCCCGGGCGTATCCACCACCATAAACCCGGGACCACGCAGGCCAAGATCCAGCGTGTTCCCGGTCGGACGCAGGGTGCCGGAGGCCAACTGGGGGAAGGTTTCCACGATCTTCACGCCCCCGGCCGGTGCGGCCTGCCGGTTGTAGTGGAAGGGGTGGCGCAGCTGTTCGTTGAAAATCTGGTAGAAGCCGAGTTGCACCGGCTCCTGCCGCTTGAATCCGGGGGTGCCCGTGTTGGCGATATTGTTCGCGATGATGTCCTGGCGTCCTTCAACGGCAATCATCCCCGACGCCGCCGTATAGAGCCCCTGAATCATCGTCCGCGTTCTCCCCTTCTTCCGGTCACTGTCTATCGTCTCGTCCCGTCCTCCGCTTGGAAAACGCAACGTTGCGTCTGAGGAAGGCCCGCGCAGAATCCCGCGACGGACTTCGAGGCGTAATGGGCAACGTCTCGCTGCGTCGGGCCAACCACTCACGAGGACAGATCCGATGGGACTTTCGGATCTGCAGGTAGTTCAATGGCAATATCCATGCCAAGCAGCATCAGGATGCAGGAAGTACATTATTGCAGCTATTCTGCGTATCCCCGGCGCATGCCGCGCCGGCCGGGTCCTGCAATTCCTTCCGCCCGCAGGAAGAATCTGCACCCTGGAGCCATGCCATGGTCAATAAGACCGAACAGGATAAACGCTTCGCTCGCGCCGCGGCACGCGCCGCACGCCGCGCCCTGTCCACCGAGGCCCATCGTGACGCCAGCGCGCGCATTCAGGAGCGCGTGGCAGCCCTGCCACAGTACCGAAATGCCACCGCCCTCTTGGGTTATGCGGCTGTCGGCGATGAAGTGGATACCTGGCCTTTGTTGCGTGCGGCCTGGGCCGAAGGCCGGGACCTCTACCTCCCATACCTCACGGACACCGGCATGGCATGGGCAGGTGTCACGGAGGAGTCGGCGCTGCTACCCGGGCGTCATGGCATCCGGGAACCCGCCGCGGATCGGCGTACGGAGGCTACCATTCCCGCGGGGGCCGTGGTGTTGACGCCCTGCCTGCTGTTCAACATCAGGGGCTATCGTCTGGGCTACGGAGGCGGCTACTTCGACCGTTTTCTCGCAGGCTTCAAGGGACTGAGCATCGCGCTGGCCTTTGACCTGCAGGAACACGCGGCGCTCCCCGTCGAACCGCACGATCAGCGTGTCCACCTGGTCGTCACGGAAAGCCGGACGATTTCCTGTCGACCTAGGCCTGAATAAGATTCATCAGTCCGGCATGGAGCGCACCGTTGGTCACCAGTACGCCCTTGCCACCATCGAAGATCCCCAGCGGCTCGCCCTGCAGGCGGGTCGCCTGACCGCCAGCCTCTTCCACCAACAACTGGCCCGCCGCGTAGTCCCAGGGGTTGAGGGTCATGTGGACATAGCCGTCCGCATCCCCCGCGGCCACTTCGCACAGGGCCACCACCGCGGAACCATGGCAGCGCACCTGGCCGATGCCGGAGATCAGCGGTGCCGCGCGGGTCAGCATCGCCTGCCGATCACCGCGGGTACTGAAGTCCACATCCACGCGCGCCAGTCCGGTATCCCGTGTTTCAGAAACCGTAATCCGATGGCCGTTGAGGGTCGCCCCCTGCCCACGCTGCGCCAGGAAAATGTCCTCGTTGCCCGGCAGACCGACCCCCCCGGCCTGTGCG
The DNA here is from genome assembly GCA_030430835.1 of Candidatus Hydrogenedentota bacterium. Taxonomy (GTDB): domain Bacteria; phylum Hydrogenedentota; class Hydrogenedentia; order Hydrogenedentales; family JAEUWI01; genus JAUIKJ01. The sequence goes on along the minus strand of JAUIKJ010000022.1, from coordinate 5,414 downwards.
CGCCCCCCTTCCGCGAAAGCCAGCGAAATCCCGAAAAGCGGAAAGCGGCCGCGTACAAAGTTGCTCGTTCCGTCAATCGGATCCATCACCCAGCACCGACCGTGCGGGTCCGCGGGCAGGGTACTATACTCCCCTTCTTCCGCCAGAATCGCGTCGTTCGGGAACTGCTCCCGAATCGCGTCCACCGCACGTTTCTGCAATGTTAAATCGACCTCCGTCAGCATGTCGGTCGCGTCGGTCTTGGTGGTCACAGTCAACCCGCTGCGATCCGAGAATTTCTCGCGCGCGTACGCGGCGTTCTCCTGGAGAAAGGCCTGGATAAAATCGAGTTCGTTCATGGGATGGGAGGACCTTCGGCGTGAATGGTGCAGGCGGTATTTGTAACATACGGGCCGCGGAGTGATCGAATGGTGACAACAGAAATCACGATCGCGCGTGTCTTTGCTATGCTGATCGACATGCCCTATCGATTGCTGATCCTCCTTCTCATGTGCCTCGCGGGCACGGCCGCCGTTGCGCCGCCGGCCACGGCGGGGCTCGCCGCGTTGGACGCCCCGCCCATCGCCTGGGCGACCCCCCTCGATCGCGGACCGCTGAAGGTGCTCTATATCGCCCCGCGCTTCGCCGCCTGGGACGCCCACGCCCTCGCCGCGCGCCTGGAGATGGAATTGGATTTGGTATCGGTCTGGCAGTCCACACACCTGGGCTACGACCCCGCCCTCTTGGAGGAGCACACCCCCGGCTTCGCCGCGGAGGAGGTGACCGAGACCTTGTCTCAGGCTCTCCAGGACAATCATGATCTCTATATCCTCGCCAACCTCGACCCGGCAATCCTGCCGGCCACCGCACTTTCCGAAATCGTTACGCGGGTCGCGCAAGGCGCTGGACTGCTCCTTGCCAACCTATCCTGGTATGGCCATGGACCGCTCTCGGTCGTCTTGGAAAGCGCGGAAGCGCCGGACGACAATGTGCCCGGGGATCTGGTCACCGGTGCGAACATGCTGGAACGGGCCAAGGACCTCCGCCTCGGCCTGGTCAACGACGGACGTATCGCCGAGTTCGACTACCCGGAGAATCCGCCGCAACACCAGGGGTTGCTTCCGGAATCCCTCGAACCTGCACTCTATGCACCCGCATGGGCCGATGACATGTTCTCACTCGTGGCCCGTGCCGCCCTCTGGGCCGCGGGACGCGACCGCGGCCTCCGTATTGCCGGGCTCACAGACCAATCGCCGGAGGGTCCGAATCCGGATGAGATCCCGCCGGAGCTCCCGGAAGCATTTAAGGAATCCCTGCAGGACCTGCCCATGCAGCAACCGATGCGGCCCTTCCTGGTGACCCTCAATGAGCCGGCCCCGCGAAGAATGGAACTGACCCTGCAGGTCCGGGAACAGGGCCGCCCGGTCGTGGCCTACTCGGTGACCGAAAGCGTGCGTGAAGGCCAGCAGGACATCAGCACCTTTCTCTACCTCGGCACCGGCCGGCTCACGGTCGACGCCTGGCTCACTACACGCAAGGGGATCGTAGACTGGGCCTCACGCAACATCGAGATTAGCGACTGGCCGGACATCGAGGCGCTGCGCGCGGACAAGACCTGGCTCCACCCCAACGATCGGCTGCTCCTGAACGTTCGCGTGCGTCCGGTCCACAGCCGCTATCGCAGTGCCACAATCTATGCGCACGCGATCGACAACGTCGGCCGCAAGCTGGGCGAAGCCCACGCCGTCGTGGATGCAGACGGCGGCGAGGTGACACTTTCGCTCGAGTTTGCGGACCTGCTCGCGCCCATGGTGATGGTCGAAATCTATGCGCTCTCCGGGCAGGTCCCCACGCCAACGGCGTTCATGCTGCGCGTCCACGAACCCAAACGCCTCTATTATCCCGTGCGCCTGCCGGACGACCGGCCGGGACTGCGGCTGGTCGCCACCGTGCCCAGCGCGAATGGCCCCGCCGCGGCCGCATATCTCGAGACCCTCAACGCCGAAGGCGTGGACACGCTCTACACGCCGGCAGGCAATGCCAACTTCGTCCAGGCCGCGGGCGCGGGACTTCGCCTGCTTCCGGAGGTTGGCGCGTGGCGGGGCGACCACAACGAAGCGGGCCGCTATCGCGTGCCCTGCCTAAGCGATCCGGAAGTCCTTTCCCGGGAGTCCGCCGGGGTGTCAGACAAGGCGCTCCTCCACTGGGCCGGTGGCAACGCCCGCTACGGCCTCGGCAACCCAAGCTACTATTGCGCCACCGATGAGCCGGTGTGCCAGTCGCCCGACTGTCGCGCGCGGCTGCGCGCCAAAGATATCGCCTTCGACGACCGGCTTCCGGCCAATCCCCGCTTCTGGACCGAACGTGCCCACATCTTCGGCAGTTTCATGGCGCGCATGGCCGATGCCGTACGGCAGGTCGACCCACAGGGCGCGCCCGGATTTCGAGCGCTGGGCAGCAGCGCCGCGCGCTACGCCTATGACTGGCGCGGGTTGCTGGAAGTCTTGGCCTGGGTCGTGGCGGATGCCGACCCGGTGATCATGCACAAGCTCCGATCCTACGCGCCGGCACACAGCAACGCCGGCATCCTGCTCGGGGATCGTACCCGGCCCCAATCGGATCCGGAGATCCAGGCCCTGCTCTGGAACGCCGCCCTGTCGGGACTGGGCAGCGTCTGGCTGCACGCGCCCTACGGCACGACCGATGCCCCGTCGCCCGCTGCCGTCCTGCGCACAGACGGTACGGCGTCCCCGCAATTGCGCGCGGTGGCCACGACCGTCCGTGCTATCAATGACGCGGTCGCCCCCGCGCTCGCGACGGCCACCCCAGTGCCCCCGGTCATCGGCCTCCTCGAGGACCCCGCCTCGGCCTACGCCGCGCAGTTGGATACTTCGCGCGCGGACGTGTACGCCCGATCGGAGGCCGCACTCGTAGAACTGCTGGACGCCCTCGGCTTCCCCTGGCGCTTTGTGCGTCTCGACGAGTTTGGCGATCCACGAACGGATTCTATCCGTGCCGTATTTCTGCCCGCGTCGCTGCAGTGGTCCACCGAACGGTCCCAGGCCATAGACACGATCTTGGAGAAGGACCGTATCCTTTTCGCGCCCGACATGAATTCCGGTCCCGTCGGCCACGACGCCATTCCCTGGGCCTCCCTGGATGCTGACGCATCGCCCGATGTGCGCCGGTGCCTCCTCGGGCCACCCGATGCCGCGGGCCGCTACCTCGCCGTGCGGCACGTGTTGGCCAGCCGCCTGCGGGAAGCGGGACTGGAACCCTCGCTGCCGCTTGCGGAACCGGATGCACTGCCTCCGGGCGTGCGGCAGTACCGATTCGCAGCGGGCAACGTGCAATTCTATGGTCTCGTTGCTGGGCCGGAAACCAGCAGACATCGCGTGACCCTCGCCTTTGACAAGAAAGACGCGGTCTACGACTTGACCGAAGGCGCCCCGGTATTGCGGCCACACAAGACGGTGGTCCACCTGGAGCCGGGCGCAGCCGCCGTGTTCGCGCGCCTGCCCTATCGGGTCAAGTCACTGGAGATTGTCGCGCCCGAAGTTACCGCGGCTGGGGCGCGTCTGCCGGTGCAATGTCTCATCGGCACGGATACCGGCACCGCGGGCGACCACCGCGTGGTCGCGGAACTTGCCCCCTTTAACGGCAAGGCGAAACCCTGGCACCGGGTCTACATTGCTTGCCATCAGGGCGCTGGTCGTGGCTACATCCCGCTCGCCCGAAACCTGCCGCTTGGTCACTACCTATTGAAACTGCGTGATCTCACGACCGGAACCACGGCGACGCATGACCTGAAGGTGGTTCCCCCGGCGGCACCGGCCGCCGTGCAGGATGCCGCCCATGGCTAATGCCTTTCACGAGGCCTGCATCGCCGGCACGATGGACTGGTTCGCCGCCATGCTGGATCTCTATCCGACGCCTGACGACTCGGTTCGGATCCCCCCGCGAGACCGCGTCACCGCGGTCTTTGCCTTCGGCACCGCGCAACCCGGCGCCATGGCGCTTGAGATACCGCGCAGCACGGTCCCGCTCCTGATCAGCCGCCACACGGGCGAAGACCCCGCCGCCTTTGTGACCCAGGACTACGCCGACCTGCTCAAACTGAAGGGAATCCTCGTCACCAATCTGCGCACGCAACTCGAATCCCGCGCCGGCGCCACCGTCAGCGCGGGCCCGCCCTGGATACTGCAGGGTGACGCCGCGGCACTGGCCTTCCCCAACGGAGCGGTCATGCGCGAATCGGGATTCGCTTCTGAGTTTGGTGGCTTCGTTGTGCGTACCGCAGATACCAGCGCGGTAACCTTCAATGCCTGAGGCGGTGCGTACACAACTGGTCGCCATGGGGCAGATGGCCGTGTCGCGGGATCCGGGCACGGCCTTGGTGACGCACGCGCTCGGCTCCTGTATCGGCCTCACGGCCTACGATCCGGAGAGCGGGATCGGGGGGCTGGTCCATTGCATGCTCCCCCTGTCATCGATTGCGTGCGACACCGCCGCATCCCATCCGTGCATGTTCGTGGATGCAGGCACCACGGCGCTCTTGCGTGCCTTGAAGGATGCCGGTGTACCCAAGTCACGCCTCGTGCTGCGCGCCGCCGGGGGCGCCGAACTGCTCGGCGACGCCGCGCCCTTCCAGATCGGACAGCGGAACCGTACGGTACTGATCCGGATATTGGAGAAGAACGGCATGCTCCTCGCCGGTCAAGACCTCGGCGGACGCGCGGCACGCTCCATGGCCTTGCATCTCGCCGATGGAAATACCATTGTAAGAAAAGATGGCCGCGAATCCATCGTGTAGTGCCCAGCGCTGGAAGGAACTTGATCGTCATGACGCGTCGCCATGAAATCCTGGCCTCGATACAAGGTATCCCCGCCCTGCCGGCCTCGGCCGTGGAGGTACTTCGCCTGGCCCAGGATCCCGGCACCGGTATCGCAGAGATAACCCAGGCCATGGAGAACGACCCCGGCCTGACCGCAGAGTCGCTTCGCCTCGCCAACTCAGCCTACTTCGCTGGCCCGCGGCAGGTTGCCTCACTTCGCGACGCTGGCGTGCTCTTCGGCGTGAACCGCATCATTCAGTTGGTGCTCGCCGCCGCGGTGTTTCCAATCGTCCGGATTCCGCTGCGGGGCTACGATCTCCCGCCGCAGGCACTCCTGCGCCATCTCGTCGCCGTGGGCATCGGTGCGGAAGAACTCGCTCGGGGGGCCGGTATCGAAGCGCCCCAGCACACCTTCACCACGGGCTTGCTCCATGACGTCGGCAAGATTGTGTTGGGCTCGTTCCTCGAGGTCGACGGCGCGGCCATCGTTCGGCTTGCACAAATTGAATCGATCACCTTCGAGAACGCCGAGCGTCAGGTCCTCGGCACCGACCATGCTGAAGCCGGCGCCGCGCTGCTCGAATTCTGGGGACTCCCCGC